>NZ_JACJEY010000079.1:0-13225 GCF_014164295.1 Pseudoalteromonas sp. SG43-7 | reverse complement strand
GGTTGTCAGTGCACCAAGCAATGGGCAAACTCAAGTAACCGCAACGGGGGCAATCATTTACACCGCCAATGCAGATTACTATGGTGACGACAGCTTTACTTACACAGTTAAAGACAGCAATGGCGAGGTATCTAACCTTGCTACTGTCACCATGACTGTAAACCCAGTCAATGATGCGCCTTTAGGTATTCCGCAAAGCTTAATACTTGCAGAAGATAATAGCGTTTTGATCACCTTGGTTGGCTCAGATATTGAGAACGATGATCTAAGCTATCGTCTTGATGAAGGCGCATTACATGGCTCGCTTGTGCAGCAAAGTAATGATAGTTGGTTATATACGCCAAACGCCAATTATAACGGCAGTGATGGCTTTAGCTTTGTTGTTAATGATGGACTATTAGATTCAACAATAACGCCGGTATCGTTAGTTATCACCGCAGTGAATGACGCGCCAGTTGTTGGTCTACAAACCGGCGTTACTGATGAAGACATGCCAGTCGTTATGAACTTACTCGGTAGTGATGTTGATGGTGATACATTAATCTATACAATCGTTAGTCAACCAACTCATGGCACTGCGACTATCTCAGGTGAGCAAGTTACTTATCAAGGCAGTGCAAATTACTTTGGTGACGATCAGTTTAGTTATATAGCGAATGATGGATTACTTGATTCAGCACCGAGCACAGTATCAGTAACGATTAATAGTATTAACGATTTGCCAGTGATTACTGGAGTACCAAGCTTAGCGGTTAATGAAAATGACTTATATAGCTTTGTACCACTAGCGACAGATAATGATGGCGATAACCTCAGCTTCAGTATTGAAAATAAACCAAGTTGGTTGAACTTTGATACCACCACAGGGGAGCTATCAGGCAGACCAAGCAATGCTGATGTAGGAAGTTATGCAGGCATCACGGTGCGTGTAACTGATGGGATTGCAAGTCAAAGTTTAACCCCATTTACACTGACAGTAGTGAATGTTAACGATGCACCAACAATCAGCGGTTCACCTGCAACATCAATCGCGCAAGATACAGGTTACTCATTTACGCCAATTGTGTCGGATATTGATAATACCAGTTTATCATTGACGATTGCGAACAAGCCGAGTTGGGCAACGTTTGATAGCACAAGTGGTACATTAAGTGGTATACCGACACGAGATGACGTTGGTCTATATAGTAATATTTTGATCAGCGTAACCGATGGGCAGTTAAGCAGTACGCTTAACCCATTTAGTATTGATGTAACGTATGTGAATGCGCCGCCTGTTGCTAATGATATGGTAATGCGCGTTAAAGAAGATAATAACCTCAGTGTCAGTGCTCAGGTTAGTGACAGTGATAACGACAATTTAGTTATAGAAGTGGTCACTCAACCACAGTTTGGTAGCTTAACGGTGCAAGGAACGGTATTTAGTTATCAGCCACAGGCTGATTATCATGGTAGCGACACCTTTAGCTATTTAGTGACTGATGGTAAAACAAGTTCAGCTATAGCTACGGCGTTAATTACTGTTGAGTCAGTAAACGATCAACCGGTTGCTGTGGAAGATACCTTTGACTTAGCGCGAACAGAAAGCGGCCGTTATATACTTGATGTATTGGCGAATGATACTGATGTTGATGGTGATGTAATAACAATTATTGGTGCTAGGGCGTCAGTGGGTACAGTGAGTATTGTTGACCAGCAGCTTGTCTATCAATTTAGCGCAAGTAACCAAGGCACTATTAAAGTTGAGTATATTATTGCCGACCCCGCGCAAGCACAAAGCACAGGGTTTGCTTTTATTAACTTTACTGATGGCCAACTAGGTGCACCAACCATTACACCTCCAGCTGATGTGGATATTGATGCAACAGGATTGTTTACTCGAGTTAAGCTGGGTACAGCTCTTGCGTTTGATAGCGAGCAAAACAGATTACCAGTCGCAACTTTAAATCAAAGTATGTTGTTTACGCCAGGTGTACATCAAGTGTATTGGCAAGCGACAGACAGTAGTGGTAAAACCACAATGGCTAGCCAGCAAGTAATGGTTCACCCGCAAATATCACTAGGTAAAAATAAAGTTGTTGCTGAGGATCAAAGTTATACCACTCGGGTTTACTTGAATGGAACAGCGGCAAGTTATCCTGTCACTGTACCTTACAGCGTATCTGGAACCGCAACATCAGATGATCATGATTTAATCAGCGGTGAAGTGGTTATTGAACAAGGCCTCGTTGGTGAGATCAACTTTAGAGTCTTTGCAGATAGTGAGATTGAAGCGGATGAAACAATAGTTATAACGCTTGACGATAGCCTTAATACTGGCGCGCAAGCCTCTAATATTATGACTATTTCAGAGAGTAATATAGCACCAAGCTTAGTTACGATAACGGAGCAAAATAATCAGCCTCGGCCATTTGTTTTAGCCAGTGACGATCTCGTAACAATTACAGCGTTGGCAACAGATAATAACCCTGGAGATAATATTTCATTCAGTTGGCAAGCAGCAGATGAACGGATTGTTGATCTAGGTAATGCGGCTGATACATTTGTGTTCTCTACAGCTGAACTCGATATTGGTATTTATGAAATAGCAGTAACCGCAACAGATGACGCTGTGGATAGCTTATCAACTACAGTGACCAGTTATGTTGAAGTGGTAGCTCAGTTACCTGAGTTAACAACTGCCGATACTGATAATGACTTAATACCAGACAATATCGAAGGTCTACAAGATAATGACCGTGATGGTATTCCTGATTATTTGGATAATATTAATGAATGTAATGTATTACCTGAGCAAGTAAATGAGTCCGCGCAGTTTCTTGTCGAGGGGGATGCGGGAGCATGTTTAAGAAAAGCATTCTCAAGCATACAAAATAGCAGTGGCGCAGCACAATTGTTTGAAAATGAATTGCCTGCAGATGTTGGGATGGATAACTCTGGTGGTTACTTTAGCTTTATAGTAACCGCCATGGAGCAAAAAGGTGAAAACTACCACATAGTGCTTCCGCAAAGAATGCCAATACCAGCGGGGGCGATTTATAGAAAGCTTATCAATAATGAGTGGATTGACTTTAATACCAGCAACGGCGATAAGGTCTATTCTACTCAAGGTGAGCAAGGGTATTGCCCTTCACCAAATAGTCAGCTGTGGCAAGAAGGGCTTAAAGAAGGTGACTGGTGTGTACAATTACGCATAACTGATGGTGGTATCAATGATGCTGATGGCGTAGCGAATGGTCAAATTGTTGATCCAGGCGGCGTTAGCGTTATGAGTAGTAATAACAGCGCGCCTGTTACACAATCAGATCAAGTAACTATTGCACTAGGTAATAGTATTGTTATTGATGTGCTCAGTAATGATAGCGATGCAGATAATGATGTATTGATGCTCACCAGTGCAAGTGTTGATTTTGGTGAGGTAGCAATCGTTAATAATCAACTTAGTTATCAACCATTACTTGATTTTATTGGTACTGCAACAATCAACTACAGTGTGTCTGATGGTAAAGGTGGAACAGCCTTTGGTACAGCGACTGTTAGTGTGGTAGTAAACAGTGCCCCAACAACTATTGCTGATACTGCAAGCACCAACGACCGCACGCAAATAGTTATTGATGTACTCTCCAATGACAGCGATGCGGATGGTGATGCACTTAGTTTAATAAGCGCGCAAGCTACGCAAGGAACAGTCACTATAAATAACGATGGCACATTGAATTACCAACCTAAAGTAGGTTTTGAAGGTGTTGATTTAATTGAATACACAGTGACTGACAGTAAAGGTGCTGAAGCTAAAGGAGAAGTAAAAGTGACCGTAAAAGCTTATACAACCACCACGGTTAAAAATAGCTCATCAGGTAGTTTAGGCAGCACCATGGTGTTGTTAATGATTGGTTTAGTCTTTATACGTCGCCAATCAAAACTGACGCCATGGGCTTTACTCGCTACGGCTGCGGTAGTCAGTCAGCCTGTACTAGCAGGTGAGTGGTCTATGGATGGCACTATTGGTTATGCGGCCGTTGCAGGCTCAACCACAACTAATCAATCAGTCGAATTAGCGAATACTGAATACGACGATACCGATATTAGTTGGTCAATAGGCGCAATTTATTCCTTAGCGACTAATTGGCAATTTGGCGTACGCTATATCAACTTAGGCGAAGGTAGTATGACCTTTGTTGGAGATACGCTTGATCCAAGTAACGCGCAATTGAATGTATCACAAACCGTGCCGGTATTGTCACAAGGACCTGCGATACAAACAGCTTATGTATTTCCGCTGTTGGGCCAAGTTAAGAGTAAGGTTTTTGTAGGGGCTTTCCATTATCATTATTCAATCGATAGCCGCTCATCTACGGGGCAAAAAATTACATATAGTGACACCAATACACGCCCTTATTTGGGCGGGCAATTAGCTTATCCAGTGCTTGAAAATACAGATGTTTCAATTAACTATAGCCATTATAAGCTAAGAGAAAACGATGTGAATGAATGGGCGCTAGGATTCCAATATCAATTTTAGGAGTCATTAAAGCGTAAATAAAAACGGCTAGCTTTCTAGCCGTTTTTGTATTTAATACTTAAACAACCCAAGTTTAGCGACAATGCCTTTTCAAGATCATTGAGCTACTTAACTGTCTTATCAAGATGATCCGCTTGTTGGGCAAGCGATTACCTTCTAACATCGGAAATAAATTAGGGTATTTAAGATAGTGATCACCTTTAAGCCATTAGCTTCGGGTCTCACGGTATCGGGCCTCGTTTTGCTTTGGTGCTTTTGCTATAAGCTTAACAATTTGTTTTATGCATACGTATTCAGATCAGTTCGCCGTCAAGCGATTATGGTTGCGTGATCATAATCGCTATTTCGGTTCGGTAGTCACGAGCATATAAGCTGATCCGCACGGTTTTCTTGTCGATGGTATAAAACAACGTTCGGCGTTTATTATCACCGATAATAAGCTCAGACTTACCTAAAGCTTGTTGATAAAAAGCACTCACTTTTGTAATCGACTGAGCAACATAGCCAGTTTGTATCAGTGGGTAGTCATCGGCAATTTGTAATGAGTACTTAAAATCAGCTGGTAGCGGAACGCTGTCTAAATTTGCAGCGCAAGTCACTGAGGTTAGGCTTATTGCTAACATCAGTGGTGTTATTATTTTTATCACATCGGTTCCTACACGCTATTTTTGCTAAGTTAAATTTTATTTCGAATTAAATCTCTTACAATAAAGCGGGCTGGGTGAATCGCTTGGCTTACTCGTTCACTCAAAGGCTGTGGTTCATTGTTAAGTGCAGCAACTAATTGTTCTGCACACAGGGGCGCACTGCATAAGCCACGAGCCCCAAAGCCTGTGAGTATGTGTAGTCCTTGTTGTGGTTTTTGTAAGGATTGATATTGATAGCGTTTCCCTGCGCGTAAATTGGCAAACGCGTGAATATAATCACTTTGCTGCGGCCATTCTCCGGCTATAGGGAGGTGATCAATAAAACTACAACGTACAGCGGCTTTAGCTGCCGTGATCTCACCTAGACTACTGGCAAAGTCGGTTTGTCCATAAAAGTGAAGCAGTTGCTCGCGATTTGTTTGATTGTCTTGGTCTTTGACTGCGCGGCTTTTTGAGTTCTTCTCGAATGTTGCGCCCATACAGTGATGGTCTAAATAAGCAGGAGTAAAGTAGCCTTTATGACATAGCACGGTTTTTAGTTTACGTGATGCAGGACTTGCTTGTACATGGGATACTTGACCACGCACGCCAACAATTGGCAGAGCCTGAGTTTGTACAAAACGGTCGCTGTGCTCACCAGCACATACAATAACGTCACTAAATGGGCCAAACTGTTGCCCTTGGCTCAATAACAGCCAGCCTTGCGGGGTTTTCTCAAGCTGTTCGATATCACAATTAAAATGGCTTTTAATTGGTTTGAGTTTATGGGCTTGTTGGAACAGAGCGCTCACTAATTGTGGTGGGTTAACCCATCCACCTAACGGGAAATATACGCCAGAGTAGCCTGTACTTACACCGGCAATTTCATCACCTTGCTCAGGCGTTACGCCGTGCATGAGTTCATCTGGCCACAGCTGTTTATGTTCAATATTTTGATGGCGCTCAACTAAGGGTTGTTTGATCGCGTGTTGTAATACGCCGCACCATTGATGATCATAGTGAAAGCCATTCTCAGTGAGTTGCTGATAAAGTCGTTTCGCATATAAAAAACTGTGCGCAAAAAGCTCACTGTGCGGGGAGTTTTTTGCTTGTAAGTGCGGATAAATCGCACCTTGTACATTATGAGATGCGCCCATCGCGAGTTGGGGATCTTGGCAAAAAAGTTGGCTGTTAACCCCACGTTTCGCCAAGCTATATAAAATAGCGCTGCTGGCTATCCCTCCGCCAATGACGGCAACGTTTTTAAGTGAACTTTGCTGATGAGCCAGATAAGGTGGCGCCGATTGTGCTTGGTTAGCATGGGCTAAAGAACCAATCAGCATTTCATTTTTTTTGCCATGACCTTTGATTTTTTGTACCGCAAACCCTGCATCAGCAAGACCTCTACGTACAACACCTGCAACCGTAAAGGTTGCAAACGTGGCATTACTACGAGAAATATCCACCATTGAATTAAATAAGGCTGGCTGCCACATTTCTGGATTTTTACTCGGTGCAAAGCCATCTAGATACCACGCATCGATAATACCTGTTTGCGGGTAGCTTATAGCTGCGAGTGATTCTTGCACATCGCCAAAATATAAATCGAGTATAATTTGACCATTGTCAAATTCAAGACGATGGCAACCAGCCAAATTAATCGGGTACTTAGCAAGTAACTGTTTACTCAATGGTGCTAAACTAGGCCATACTTGCAATGCCTTTTGCAGATCGTCTGTTTTAATCGGATACTTTTCAAAAGACATAAAATGTAAGCGCTGCACATTTTGTTGTGCTGGGTTGTGAACTTCTTGACTATGATGTTGCCTACTGGTTAGATTATTTTTAAATTGTTGCCATGTATTTAAAAAATTAAGACCAGTACCAAAACCAGTTTCAGCGATAACGAAATGTGCACGGTCATGATTTTGTAATCGATGAGGCATATTATTTTGCTGGTAGAACACATAATCAGACTCAGCTTGGCCATCATCGTTC
Source organism: Pseudoalteromonas sp. SG43-7 (assembly GCF_014164295.1). Lineage (NCBI taxonomy): Bacteria > Pseudomonadati > Pseudomonadota > Gammaproteobacteria > Alteromonadales > Pseudoalteromonadaceae > Pseudoalteromonas > Pseudoalteromonas sp. SG43-7. Next base: position 6,079 of record NZ_JACJEY010000079.1, on the reverse strand, counting down.
GAAAAGTAGACATCGTTAAAGTTGTCTGCAACGGGTGTACCTAAGTTATTAAAGTGAATTTCAGCGTTTTTAATCATGGCATGCAATTAATGAGTACTTTTTTTCATTATTTTACGTGTTTTCTTTGAAATAGTCTGGCGTTATTTATAAGCTAGAGGTTCAGAGTACAAGTGTACGCTAGAAAGCTGACCACTTCGTTGTAAGTTTCAGCGTAAAATAGAACACAATTTAGTATCAAGCTAAGGTAATTACCCATGAGAAGAGCCGTTATTACGGGCATCGGTGTTGTATCAAGCATCGGTAACAACAAAGAAGAAGTATTAGAATCGTTAAAAACAGGTAAGAGCGGAATCGCTTTTAACCCAGAATTTGCTGAATATAAGTTACGTAGTAACGTATCTGGCAAAATTGATATTGACGTTAAAGAGTTTGTTGATCGTAAAGCAATGCGCTTTATGGGCGATGCCGCTGCGTATTCGTATATCTCAATGGCACAAGCAATTGCAGATTCTGGTTTATCTGATGATCAAGTATCAAATGAGCGCACGGGTATCATTGTGGGTTCCGGTGGTGGTTCATCTAAATGGCAGGTTGAAGCGGCTGACATTTTACGTGAAAAAGGCGTAAAACGTGTAGGTCCTTATATGGTTCCGCGCACCATGGCCAGTACAACATCGGCATGCTTAGCAACACCATTTAAAATTAAAGGTGTTAACTACTCAATCAGTTCAGCATGTGCAACCTCTGCACACTGTATTGGTAACGCAGTTGAGCAAATCCAATTAGGCAAACAAGACGTTGTTTTTGCCGGTGGCGGTGAAGAGCTTCACTGGACATTGGCAATGGAATTTGACGCAATGGGCGCACTTTCTACTAAATATAACGAAACGCCTGAAAAAGCCTCTCGTACTTATGATGCTAACCGCGATGGATTTGTTATCTCTGGTGGTGGCGGTATTGTTGTTGTTGAAGAACTTGAACATGCGCTTGCACGTGGTGCACACATTTATGCTGAAGTTGTTGGCTATGGCGCAACATCTGATGGCTATGACATGGTTGCACCATCAGGTGAAGGTGCTGCACGTTGTATGCGTCAAGCAATGCAAGGCGTTGACAGCATTGATTATCTAAACACTCACGGTACATCTACACCAGTAGGTGATGTAAAAGAGTTAGGAGCAATTCAAGAAGTATTTGGTGGTAATTCACCGATGATCAGCGCGACTAAAGCAATGACAGGCCATGCACTGGGCGCCGCTGGTGTGCATGAAGCTATTTTCTCACTATTGATGTTAGAGCATAGCTTTGTTGCGCCTTCAATCAATATTGATGAGCTAGATGAACAAGCTGCAGGCTTAAACATTATCACTGAGCGTAAAGACGTTGAACTAAATACTGTTATGTCTAACAGTTTTGGTTTTGGTGGTACTAACGCCACGTTAGTGATGAGTAAATATAAAGGCTAATTAAAAAGCCACATTACAATTAAAGCCGAGCAACTTGCTCGGCTTTTTCGTTTTCAAAGTCGGCTATGTTCGTTACAATAGCGGCTCTTAGTGCTTACTGGACTTGTTAATGAAAATTCTTGCAGACCAAAACATGCCACTTGTTGAGCAATATTTTGCTGATTTTGGTGAAGTAACGCGTTTTGATGGTCGTACATTACAAAGCGAACAGCTAATTGATGTTGATGTATTATTAACTCGCTCGGTAACCTCAGTAAATGAAGCACTGTTAATACATGCTAATAAATTACGCTACGTAGGTACGGCGACAATCGGCGTTGATCATATTGATACTGATTTACTCAAACAACGTGATATTGCATTTACGAGCGCACCTGGTTGTAATGCCGTTGCTGTGGCTGAATATGTGATCAGTAGCTTGTTTGCACTGTGCCAAGAAAATGCCTGCACCTTGGAACACAAAACCATTGGGATTGTCGGAGTGGGCAGTATTGGTAGCTGTTTGCGAGATAAATTAGCCGCGCTTAATGTCACTGTATTAGTATGCGATCCACCTAAGCATGAAGCGGGACAATTAGCCGAGCATACAGATATTGATGAGTTGTTGAGTAAAGCGGATATCGTCACTTTCCATGTGCCGTTAGTAACGACCGGTAAACATAGTACCTTGCATTTAATGAACAAAGCGCGTTTAGCAGCGCTTAAACCTGGCACTATTTTGATTAATGCCAGTCGCGGCGATGTGGTCGATAATCATGCTCTACTGGAAATTATGCGCGGTGGTGCCAAGCTCGATGTGGTATTAGATGTATGGGAAAACGAACCTTCTATATTAACTGAATTGCTTGAGTTTGTGCGTTATGCCAGTGTCCATATCGCAGGCCATACCTTAGAGGGTAAAGCACGTGGCACGCAAATGCTCTATGAAAAGTTGTGCGAGCTTAAAGGTTTGCAAACAGGCAAAGCATTAGCTGATTTTTTACCAGTGCCCGCGTTTACCCAAGTTACATTACAAGAAACCTTTAGCGAAGCTGATTTAGGTCAGTTGATCCATCTGGTTTACGATGTGCGTCGTGATGATGGTATTTTGCGATACAACTTAGCAAGTGAAGGGTTTGATAGCTTACGTAAAAACTACCCCATTCGACGTGAATTTAGCACAGTCAAAGTGCTAGGTGCAGGCGCATATTCGCCTTTGCTGCAAGGGCTTGGTTTCGTAGTCGAATAACTTAAAATTTAAACAGCGGCCACAATGGCGGCTGTTAAACGAGGAATACACATGTCACAAAAATATAATGTTGCCGTACTTGGCGCTACAGGTCTTGTTGGTCGCCAAATTATTGAAACGTTAGAAGATCGTAAGTTTCCTGTTGATCAATTATTTTTATTGGCAAGTAGTCGCAGCGCTGGTGAAGATATTAAGTTTCGTGGTGAAACTATTGAAGTGCAGGACGTTGAAGGGTTTGACTTTAGCCAAGCGCATATTGGTTTATTTTCTGCTGGTGGCAGTGTGTCAGAAAAATACGCACCTATTGCCGCTGATGCAGGATGTGTAGTAATTGATAACACTTCGCACTTTAGAAATGATTTTGAAATACCACTGGTTGTGCCAGAAGTAAATGCAGCAAGCCTTGCTGATTTTAGAAATCGCAATATCATTGCTAATCCTAATTGCTCAACTATTCAAATGATGGTGGCATTAAAACCTATTTATGATGCATACGGCATCGATCGTATTAATGTATCTACTTATCAAGCAGTATCGGGTGCAGGCAAAAAAGCGGTTGATGAACTTGCAAAACAAACTGCTAATTTAATGAATGCACGCCCTGTAAATAGCGAAATATTTCCAAAGCAGATGGCGTTTAATGTTATCCCACAAATTGATGTTTTTGAAGATAACGGTTACACCCGTGAAGAAATGAAGATGGTTAACGAAACCCATAAAATTCTAGGTGATACCACAATTGCTGTTAATCCGACGTGTGTACGAGTTCCGGTATTTTTTGGTCACTCAGAAGCGATTAACATTGAAACACGTATGCCGTACGACTTTGAACATGTAAAACAGTTACTTAATGACGCGCCAGGGCTTGAACTTATAGAAGACGAAGGGGATTACCCAACCCCGGTTACGGATGCAAGTGGTAATGACATTGTGTATGTAGGGCGCTTACGTCAAGATATCTCACATCCGCATGGTTTAAATATGTGGGTTGTAAGTGATAATACCCGTAAAGGGGCCGCAACGAACAGCGTGCAAATAGCTGAAGAGTTGATAGCGAACTATCTTTAATTAAAAGCAAGAAAAGCGGCAGTTTGTCGCTTTTTTATTTTTTAACTGCCAAATAATTGCCGCATAGCTGCTAAAAGCGTATAAACTTAATCTTAACGATAAAAAACTCTTCCGGCTAATAAAGTTTAAGCTATTACGTATCAAAGTGTTGCGATGGATATTAAGCCGCAACTGGTTTATAGTTTGCAACTGGAATAGAGCTTGCAGGAAAGACTTAATTAACTATTTATTTATGTACGTTATTTCTGCAAGAAATAATCAATGTTTAAGCGTCTAATTTAATGGCGCTGCGTTAACATTTAAACATTAAAGGATCAGCATGCGCGGTTTAGCTACACTCCTCTTATTAGCGTCTGCATTGGTGGTAACACCGATATACTCCCAAGACGGCAGCCAACTTAAAGGCCCTAAAGGCGTTGATTATGGCGTTCAAGGGCGTTCTATTGGGCCAATAAAGCCAACCGATACGCTATGGCGTATTGCTGCAAAAGTGCGACCAGATAACTCCGTCAGTATTTATCAGGTTATGCAGGCTCTATATGAAAAAAATCCGCAATCATTTTTAGATCAAAATCTCAATCATATGCGCGATGGTGCGTATTTAAAAATTCCTACCTTAGCCGATATCCGCGCAGTAAGCCCGGAGCTTGCCAAACAGCGCTCAGAGCAAGATGATGAGCTATGGGAAAAAAAGAAAAATGGCACGCTTACGAACAGCGAAATTACTGCTTCACAAACCAAAGTAACTCAAGCACGCAAAGTGGATGTTGATGAAGCTAAGCAAGAATTAAAACAAGAAATCAACAGCATTAAAACCCAACAGGGCAGTCAGCTTGTTGAATTACAAAAGCAGTTCAAGTCGTCAGTTGATAATGTCGAAGAAATTTTAGTTGAAAACAATAAATTAAAGCAACAGTTAACTGGTGTGTCTAAAGAGCTTGAAAATATTCGTGAGCAACTTGGTAAAGACAGTGAAATTCAACGCCAACTTTCTGAATTGATTGCAAAACAGAACGAAATTATAGAGCAACAACAAGCAAAAAAGCTCGAAGAGACTAGTGAGTTTGACTTTGCTGGGCTGTTAGCCAATCCGCTAGTTCTTATTTTATTAATGACAATTCCAGCGTTATTGATCATCTTTGCAATCGTGATGTTTTTACGTAAACGTAATAAAGAAGATGAAAGCACAGATGATGACGAATTTTTACCACAAAGCCCTAGTTATACAACAGAGGATGATGTTGACTTAGGACCATCACTTGATCCAATTATTCCAGATCCAGTTCAAGAAGACGATGATGTAAGTATTCAGCTTGATGATCTTGAGAACGATATTTTACCAGATGACGACGATATTATTTTTGATGACAATATTGATGATGCGTTTGAGGATGGTGACAGTTTATTAAATCAAGACGAATTAGATGGCTTACTGAGCGACGACATTGTATTTTCTGATGAAAGTGACGAAGCTAAAGAAGATGATGAACTTGATATCTTCATGCAGCAAGATTTTGATCAAGCAGATGATGATAGCTTAGGTGATGACATTGATTTAGATATTAAAGCCGACAACAATGATGGCGATATTTTAAGTGCAGCAGATCTAGATGATTTATTTGCTAATGACAGCGATGAACCGACTGCTGAATTAGATGACTCGCTTGATTCAGATGATGACTTAGCAGCACTCAGTGAAGAGTTAGCAGATGAAGGTGATGATTTTGACATTGATGCATTGATTGATGAACAAAGTAGTAATCAACCGACAGATAAGAATGACGGCGATAATGACGAATTTGATTTAGACGATATTGACAGTTTAATTGATGAAGCTGGTGATAAAGCAACAGCAGAGCCAGAGCTGGCAGAAGAAGATGAATTTGATTTAGACGATATTGATAGTTTAATTGATGAAGCTGGCGATAAAGCAACTGCAGAGCCTGAGCTGGCAGAAGAAGACGAATTTGATTTAGACGATATTGATAGTTTAATTGATGAAGCTGGCGATAAAGCGACTGTAGAGCCTGAGCTGGCAGAAGAAGACGAATTTGATTTAGACGATATTGATAGTTTAATTGATGAAGCTGGCGATAAAGCAACAGCAGAGCCGGAGCTGGCTGAAGAAGACGAATTTGATTTAGACGATATTGACAGTCTGCTTGATGAAGCTGGCGATAAAGCAACAGCAAAGCCGGAGCTGGCTGAAGAAGATGAATTTGATTTAGACGACATCGATAGTTTAATTGATGAGACTGGCGATAAAGCAATAGCAGAGCCAGAGCTGGCTGAAGAAGACGAATTTGATTTAGACGAT
>NZ_JACJEY010000078.1:0-14588 GCF_014164295.1 Pseudoalteromonas sp. SG43-7 | reverse complement strand
AATCTTCAATCTTCAATCTTCAATCTTCAAAAAATTAATCGTCTTCGATGTTATCCAAACCTTTGGTGCCGTCTTTGGCTTTTAGTTTATGGTGTATTGCTGATTTTATTAGCATGTAACCGCTGATCGGTGCGGTGATCAATAAGAAAATTGAGATCAATAATTCTTTGACACTAACGCCATCTTGCGTGTTGCTAAAAAATATCATCGCGGCGATTAGCATTCCAGCCATGCCAAGGGTTGTAGCTTTTGTAGGACCATGCAGACGCATAAAAAAGTCCGGCATTTTGATAAGGCCTATCGAGCCTATTAATATAAATGCACCACCGATTAATAATAATATAGAAACTATCCATTCACTGATCATGTTATTACCCTTTATTCGATGATGTCGCCACGTAACAAGTACTTACATACCGCTACTGTACTTACAAAGCCAAGCATCGCGATTAACAGTGCAGCTTCAAAATACAACCCTGTGCCCATACTCATACCGTATAAAATAATTAACGCTATGGTATTAATATACATAGTATCTAGCGCTAAAATGCGGTCAGGTACAGAAGGGCCTACCACCAAACGCCATAAGTTAAGCAGTAACGATAAACCAATCATTGCAAAAACAATTAAAAAGACCGTTTCTAACATTGAAATATCTCCTTAAGAGGTGCTTCGTAACGTTGTTTAATGGTGTCGATCAATGCTTGTTCGTCATCTAAATCTAATACATGAATAAGCAAATAACGCTGCGTTGGTTGCTCACCCTCAGCGAGAGATTCAGGTATCGGATATACCTCTGCACTTACGGTGCCCGGTGTGAGCGATACTGTGCTTGCCAAAATAGTGATAGGCATAGCATGACTGAGCTCTATTGGTACTTTTACAAACGCGGGACGCAGTTTTTTAACTGGCCCAAGAATAAGCAATGCGACTTGCATATTGGCGGTAATAATGTCGTACATCACGATGATTAACTGCTTTAGCGCTAAACCGGGCTTAATAATAAGCGGTTGTGGTTCGCGAAATGGAAAACTGACTAAAGGAATTAAAATAGCGAATATCACAGCCAACACTATATGACCTGCCGATACGCTGTTATTAAGTAGCAGCCATACGACAAACAATAATGCACTGCGAAAAGGTGTTGGTAACCAACGAAAACGTGATTCTAAACGCATTATAAGCCCCCTCCAAGTACCGTATTGATACCACCGGTAATATCATGCAATTGCGTAGCAGCAGCAATCATATATTCACTTACTGCGCCGCCAAAGATCACTAACAAAGGCGAACAAACTAATAAAGCAATTATTGCCGTGACCTGCAATGGATGCGCTTTTACTCCTTCAGTCGGTTCACTGTCTTGGTGTTTGCGTTCCCAAAACAAGGTAGTACCCGCTCGAGATAATGCGACCAATAATGCAAAGCTGGCAAGCAAGTAAACAGGCCAAAATAGCAATGCTTTTTCGCTATCTAAGGTGGTTTTTAAAATCCACACTTTACCAATAAACCCTGACAGTGGTGGCATGCCGACTACAGCTAAAGCAGCAATAATAAAGCACGTGCCTAATAAGTATGGTTGCGCTACGCCGCGTCCTGGCGCAAAACGATCCGCAACTTTACCACGCTGATGAGCAATTAGGTCGGCCACTAAAAATAAGGCCGCGCACACTAAGGTTGAATGCACTAAGTAATACAACAGCGCCGCTGTGGCATTAATGTTTTGTAATGCGACTAAGGCGACTAACGTCCCCACCGATACAATCACTAAATTAGCAGTGAGCTTACGTAAATCTTGCGCGGCAACAACACCAATGGAGCCAACTATAATAGTTGCAACGGCCAAGCCCCACAACCATGGTTGTGCCATGTGTGCAAGTTGTCCTGCTTCATCACCAAAGATAACGGTATAGACACGCAGCATTGCGTATACACCCACTTTAGTCATAATTGCGAATAATGCTGCCACCACAGGCATTGCACTAGCGTAAGTATTGGGTAACCATAAGTGCAGTGGTAACAATGCGCCTTTTAGCGCAAAAACAACCAGCAGTAATAACCCACCAATTTTTGCAAGGTAGACGTCATCGCCCTGTAACTGCGACACTTTTTGTGCCATATCGGCAATATTCAAGGTGCCTAATACACCATATAAAATACCCAGTGCAATCAAAAAAACACTCGATCCAATCAGGTTTAAACTCACGTATTGAATGGCTGATCGCGTTTTGTGTTTATCACCGTCATGCATTAGTAATGAGTAGGAAGCAATTAACAGCACTTCAAAAAATACAAACAGGTTGAATAAATCCCCTGTTAAAAACGCACCGTTAACACCCAGTACCAAAAAGTGTACTAAAGGATGAAAAAAGCCCCCTTTTTCATCATCTCCCATACAGCTGTAAACAGTAACAGCCAAACCTAGAAATGACGTTAGTAACACCAGTAGGACTGACACTAAATCAGCAACCAGCACGATCCCAAATGGGGCTTGCCAGCCGCCGATGGCATACACAATAATGCCTGAGTGGAAAACTTGCCATAATAATAGCGCACTGACGAAAGTGTTTAATAATGCCATGACTACAGAGGTAACACGACGAATAGGAATACTTTTCCCACAGGGAGGTAACAGTAAAATAATGCCGGCAAGCATAGGTAATAAAATTGGCCAAGAAGCTAGATGCTGGATCATTTGTGCTCCTTGTGTTCAATTTTACCTAAGTGACCATCTACATGATCATTGCCTAAATCAGCACGACCACGAATTGCCAAAATCACGACAAAGGCGGTCATTGCAAAACCAATTACAATGGCAGTCAAAACTAAAGCTTGCGGCAGCGGATCGGCATAGTCAGTGCCAGTACCAAGCACGACGGCTTTATTAATAGTTAAGCGCCCCGCAGAGAATAAAAATAAGTTCACTGCGTATGACAGCATCGTTAACCCTAATACTACCGGAAAAGTCCGTGCTCTTAGGATCAAGTACACCCCACAAGTCACCAATACACCAACGCATGATGCGTATAACAGTTCCATTAAATATTTACCTCTTTCTTAGGTGTATCTGCGGTTAACTTACCTAGGCTTGCGAGTATCATTAAGGTCGCGCCGACTACGGTCATGTAAACACCTAAATCAAATACGATGGCACTGGCCAGTTCTACTTTGCCGATAAATGGCACATCAAAATATTCAAACCAAGTGGTTAAAAACGGTCGTCCAAATGCCCAACTTCCTAGCCCTGTTAACATTGCAATGGCGATACCCGAGGCAATGATCTTTCGATAGTTCACATCAAAGCGCTTAGAGATCCAAATTGAACCATGAGCCATATACTGCAAAATAAAGGCAATTGCAGTGACTAACCCGGCAATAAAGCCCCCACCAGGTAAGTTATGACCGCGCAAAAAGATATACGCAGAGACTAATAACGCCAATGGCAATAAACTTTGTGAAATACTGGCTAATAACAGAGGATGACGTTCTCGCGCCCAAGGGCGACCTTCACTGTCGCTGGCTGGCATAAACAATGGTAAATTAGTTAATACTTTATAAATACCTAACGCTGCAATACCCAGTACCGTGATTTCCCCTAGGGTATCAAAGCCCCTGAAATCAACCAAAATAACGTTTACGACGTTGGTACCGCCTCCGCCAGTTTTTGCATTGGCGATAAAGAAATCTGAAATTGACTCAAGCGGACGCGTTAATAATGCATAACAAATACTGGCAATAACCACCCCCACTGCTGAGGCAATCCCTAAATCACGTAAAATACGTAATGAACTCGACTCTTTAGGTGTGCGTTGCGGTAAGAAGAATAATGCCAGCATTAATAAAATGACTGTCACTACCTCTACGGTTAATTGTGTAAGCGCTAAATCGGGCGCTGAGAAGCGAGTAAATGCCACTGAAACCATTAACCCTACGATTGATATCATCAATAACGATACCATCCGTGAGCGATGCCAAATCACAGTGCTAATGGCACCGATGATCATTAAACCTGCACCAATGGCATTATGAAAATCGATCGGCGTACGTGGCGCAGTACCCGCCAAAGCGTTCATTTCAAACAATGGCCAACCAGCACACAACAATACGACCCCCAACATCACAACAATGTAACGTTGCAGAGAACCATTTTCGGTGCTGCTGATTTTTTCTTGACTCCACTTAATGATCGCATAGACAAACCGCTCAAAGGTTTTTTTAGCATTTAATGGAGGTAGTGATGCTTGAAACTTAAATAAGTGCTTACGCTGAATATATATAAATACACCGCCCACGACAGCCATCGCACTCATAAGCAATGGTAAATTAAAACCATGCCAAATTGACAGTTTAAACTGTGGTGTCGCTTCCCCAAGAACTGCTAGCGACGCCGCTGACAAAATACCATCAACCACAAAGTTTGGAAACATACCGACTAGTAAACACAACACAACGAGTATTTCGATTGGCACACGCATATAGCGAGGAGGCTCATGCGGTGTTTTTGGTAAATTGATTGGGTCGCCATTAAAGAATACATCGTGAATAAAGCGTGCCGAATATGCCACAGAAAAAGCAGCCGCTAGAGTTGCTAATACAGGAATAAGCCACGACATAGAACCTAGTATTTGTTGATGTAAGGTTTCTGCAAAAAACATTTCTTTTGACAAGAAACCATTTAATAGCGGCACCCCAGCCATTGCCGCCGCCGCAACCATTGCCAGTGTCGCTGTATAAGGCATAAATCGCCACATACCATTGAGCTTACGCATATCTCGCGTACCAGTTTCATGATCAATAATACCGGTGGCCATAAATAATGACGCTTTAAACGTTGCATGGTTAATAATATGAAATATTGCCGCTACTGTGGCAAGTTCAGTATCTAACCCAAGTAATAAAGTGATCAAACCTAAATGACTAATGGTTGAATACGCCAGCAGCCCTTTTAAATCATGCTTAAATAAAGCGATGTAGGCGCCGACCAATAACGTTGTTAAGCCGGTCATGGCAACCAAAATAAACCAGATATCTGTTCCAGCTAACGCTGGATAAAAACGTGCAAGTAGGAAGATACCGGCTTTTACCATAGTCGCTGAATGCAAATAGGCACTCACTGGCGTTGGGGCTGCCATTGCGTGCGGTAACCAAAAATGAAATGGGAATTGAGCTGATTTAGTAAATGCACCTAGCAATACCAACACTAATGCAACTTCGTATAAGTCATGTGACTGGATCAATGTTTTGCTAGCTAAAATAACGTCTAGATCATAGCTACCAACAATATCACCAAGCAGAAGTAAGCCGCCTAGTAGAGCTAATCCGCCTGCTCCAGTGACTGCTAATGCCATACGTGCCCCTTTACGGGCCTCTGATTTATGCCACCAAAAACTGATTAACAAAAATGAGCTAATACTGGTTAATTCCCAAAACAGCCATAGTTGAATCACGTTATTCGACATCACAATACCGAGCATTGCAGTCATAAACAGCATTAAGTAACAGTATAATTTTGGCATCGAGTCATTATTACTTAGGTAATAACGGGTATAAAAAATAACCAGCAACCCGATCCCTAAGATCATAAAGATAAACAATAAGCTTAAGCCATCTAGGCGAAAAGCCAGCTCCATACCCAGCGCTGGTATCCATTGTGTGGTAAAGCGAATTGTCTCACCAGCTAAAACCGCTGGCGTGTGATAAATCGCAATTGCTAAGGCGCATAAAGGCGCTAGCATAGTTAAGCTCGTAGATTGATTACGAGTCAATTTGCCGGTGCAGGAAGAAATAACACTGCCAATTAAGGATAACAGGGGTATCCAGAGCAAAGTCATAGAGAGAAACCTTTTGAAGTCATAAGAGTATCAATACACTGCTAGTTAGTTTTAGTTTAGTACTGGTCATTTCGGATGGTTTTAATTTTAGCTTCAATAAACGCTTTATAGGTATATAGTTATACTGATCAGCGACGATTTTGTCTATAGTAAGCCCTTCTACCTGCTGTTATTTTGTACTATTTTAGTGCTGACAGCATATTATTTACAACTTTATCCCTCAATATTTTTTTTTGTCATTTTGTTTATAAAGTTCATAGGTGCTTTAAATTGCTGAAAATAGTCGCTAAATCGTAGTGGTTGATAGCTCGGATCAGTAATTTGTTGCAACCATAATTGTTGATAATGCACTGACAAAGGGATTTGTTGATATTGCATTATTGACCAGTTATGACTTGGTTTATATGCTTTAATTGGTGTTTGACAGCTATCACTTAGCTGCCAGCCAGCCGGTGGTGTAAGATCATTGGCAATAAAAAGGTTCGGCGCCACCAAGCCTTTTTGATTACATAACCACGCCTGCTTCGCTGCGGGTAATGGATACTCATCTTCAAAGCCGTTAAAGTGCATCAGCTCATGTAAAAATAAACCGTAATAACTCGCCGAGTTTAAGTGCATTATGCCACCTTGCACATTGCCTGAGCCAGTTGCGGTCATCATCACTATAAAATCAAAGCCCGTTGGCCAAGCTTTATTGTGAGCTAAAGGCTGCCAATCACATTTAGCGGCATGTTGCGGCTGTTGTTGGCAGTTTATGGAGTCCCCTAAATAAATCGGCTTACTAAAACAAAAACTGCCTGAGCTCGGTTGGGGGTGTTGTTGATAACGAATTTTAAATGCATTAAGTTTTGCTAAACCTTGGCGATGATCTGTCATCATCAACACATTAAACTGACACTGCGGTTGCGCTTGCAGCTGTGAAAAGGATAATAAAAATCCCTCATGACTGGCAAAGCTTTGGTCAATACTCGCCGGTGTGGCGCCATGGTGTAATTTTAATTGTTCTGCCGCATGACTTGCAGGCAACAGGTGTTGCTCTGCCAGTGATGTTAAATCATCCCAACGTTCTGATTGCAGTAACAATGCACTGAGTCTGCGGCGCTTATCAACACTTTGCTGAGCCACGCTAACACGCCAAAAAGGTAAAGCCGATTGTGCTTGATCATTTGTTAGTAACCGCAGTGCCCAAGCAAATTGTGCATCTGTAACAGCATTTATAGCTAATAAGTATAAGGTAGCATCAGTCAATGAATTAAGCTGAGCATTAAAATCGTCAATAAAACGATAATAACTAATAAGAATAGAATCTGGGGTATGTTTTACATGCCAAAAGGCAATATCGCGATGCTGATTAACTGAGCTTGGTAAATATCCCAAACTCAGCATAACAACAACACTAATAAATAATTTAACTGTCGTTTTCACCAGCCATTAACTCAAGCTCTAAACGGGCATATTTATATTCCACAAACTCATGCACATTGGTGGCAAGTGCTAAACGAAAGAAATCTGCGGCTTGATAATCAAGCCCTTTAGCTTGATATATTTTAGCTAAATAAAAGTAAGCTTCGCATAGCCGCTGCGCATATTCTTGTTCAGTTTTAACACCATCGGCAAGACTTGTTAAAAAGCTCTGCTCGCTCATATCGCCCAAATAAAGTGATATTAAACTATACGCCCATTGGCTATCATCCAGCCCTTGTGCATTGCTTTTTAAGTTTGCTAAAGCTTGCACAGGATCAGCGCTTGCTTGCGCTAGATAAAGCCATAACACCCGGTAAGGATCACTTGGCGAACGAGATAAAAACTCTTTAAGATCAGCTGCTGCAAGATTTGCTCTATCGCCATAGTAAAGAGCAATACCACGATTTAAGTAGGCATATTCGTGTTGCTCATTGAGTTCTAACGCTGAATCAAAAAATTCATAGGCTTTTTCAAATTGTTGCATCAAGGTATGGTGAATACCTAAAAAGTTATACACTTCGGCTAAATCGGGCTTCAATTGCACAGCACGATTAAAATCAATCCGCGCCAAGGTAGACATACCTAAACTATCAAATAATACGCCACGGTCATAAAATAATTTTGCTTGTTGATCTGGCGCTAGATCAGCACGATTTAATAATTCAGAATAACGAGCTATCGCTATTTCACTACGAAAATCAGACGCTAAAGGCGCAGTGAAAGGCACATTCACAATCGCAGTCGGTTGTGCTTGCGAAGTAGATTGACAGGCGCTTAAAGACAGAATAGCAAACGATGCCAAGGCTATGTGTTTAAGTATCATTAAAATCCTTTATACCAAGATAAGTAGCAAACTGATAGGACAAGTGTTATCCAAAGAGGTTTCATTAAAGCATAAAAAAAGAGGCTATACAGCCCCTTTTTATATTATCCAGAGAATATCTGGATTAAATATCAACAATTAAGCGTCAGTTGGTGCATCAGCTGCGGCAGCTGCTGATTCCATTGCTTCTTTGATACTTAAACGTACACGACCTTGACGGTCTACTTCTAGTACTTTAACTTTAACTTCTTGACCTTCAGATAGGTGATCTGTCACGTTATTTACGCGCTCAGTACTGATCTGAGAGATATGCACTAGGCCATCTTTACCAGGAAGAATGTTTACAAACGCACCGAAATCAACGATACGTACAACTTTACCTTCGTAGATAGTACCTACTTCTAGTTCAGCTGTTAATTGCTCAATGCGGCTAATTGCATTTGCTGCGCTTTCACCGTCTGTTGCTGCAATTTTGATTGTACCGTCATCACCGATTTCAATCGTAGTACCTGTTTCTTCAGTAAGTTGACGAATAGTTGCGCCGCCTTTACCGATAACTTCTGCGATTTTCTTCTGTGGTATCTTCATAGTGTAGATACGCGGAGCAAACATTGAAAGCTCTTCAGATGGTGCAGAAATCGCTTCGTCCATCACACTTAAGATGTGTAAACGTGCAGCTTTTGCTTGTTTAAGCGCAATTTGCATGATTTCTTGAGTGATACCTTCAATCTTGATATCCATCTGTAGTGCAGTGATACCTGCAGCAGTACCAGCTACTTTAAAGTCCATGTCACCTAAGTGATCTTCATCACCTAAGATATCAGAAAGAACTACGAATTTTTCGTCTTCTTTAACTAGACCCATCGCGATACCCGCAACAGACGCTTTAATTGGCACACCCGCATTCATAAGTGCAAGTGAAGTACCACATACTGATGCCATTGAAGATGAACCATTTGATTCAGTGATCTCAGATACAACACGGATTGAGTAAGGGAACTCAGTCAATGTAGGCATTACAGCTTGGATACCACGCTTAGCTAGGTTACCGTGGCCG
Source organism: Pseudoalteromonas sp. SG43-7 (assembly GCF_014164295.1). Taxonomy (NCBI): domain Bacteria; kingdom Pseudomonadati; phylum Pseudomonadota; class Gammaproteobacteria; order Alteromonadales; family Pseudoalteromonadaceae; genus Pseudoalteromonas; species Pseudoalteromonas sp. SG43-7. Next base: position 5,413 of record NZ_JACJEY010000078.1, on the reverse strand, counting down.
ATTTCACGACGCTTAGGAGAACCTACAAAACCTGTTTCACCTACGCAGAACGGAGGGAAGTTATAGTTAAGCATAAAGTGGTTTTTGTGTGTGCCAGTTAAATCATCGATTAACTGTGAATCACGTTCTGTACCAAGTGTAGCAGTTACAAGTGCTTGAGTTTCACCACGCGTAAAGATTGCAGAGCCGTGAGTACGTGGCAATACGCCAGTCATTACGTCAAGTGCACGGATCATATCTGGTTCACGACCATCGATACGTTTTTCGCCAGCAGTGATGCGCCCACGTACGATTTTCTTCTCAAGAGAACCAAATACTTTGCCAACTTCTTGCTTGTCTAGTGACTCGCCTTCAGCAAGCTCAGCTGTTAATACAGCAACAACTTCGTCTTTAGCTACGCCAAGTGCTTCTTTACGAGCCACTTTATCAGTGATGCGGTAAGCTTCGCCTACTTTATCAGCTGCGATTGCTGCTACTTTATCTTCTAAAGCAACGTTCTTTTCAGGTGCTGCCCAATCCCATGTAGGTTTGCCAGCTTCTGCTTTGAATTCGTTGATTGCGTTGATGATAGCTTGAGATTGCTCATGACCATATACAACCGCACCTAGCATAACGTCTTCTGCAAGTACGTCAGCTTCTGATTCAACCATAAGTACTGCGTTATCAGTACCAGCAACAACTAAATCAAGTTGGCTTTCTTCAAGCTCTTTTAACGTTGGGTTAAGTACGTATTCGCCGTTGATGTAACCAACGCGCGCTGCACCAATTGGACCACTGAATGGGATACCAGAGATAGCAAGTGCTGCTGAAGTACCGATCATCGCAACCATATCAGGTTGAATTTCAGGGTTAACAGAAACAACAGTAGCAATAACTTGTACTTCGTTTACAAAACCATTTGGGAAAAGTGGACGAATTGGACGGTCAATAAGACGTGCAATAAGTGTTTCACCGTCGTTTGGACGACCTTCACGCTTTAAGAAACCACCAGGGATACGACCTGCAGCGTACATACGCTCTTGGTAGTTAACTGTTAGTGGGAAAAAATCTTGGCCCGGTTGTGCTTCACGCTTACCAACAACAGTAACTAATACTGATGTGTCGCCAATACTTGCTAGTACTGCGCCGTCTGCTTGACGAGCGATTGCACCGGTTTCTAGGGTAACTGTATGTTGACCTAGTTGAAATTCTTTAATAATTGCTTGCACTTAAAATGTTCCTTAAATGTGTTCTAATAAGTTGCCATCAAAGTACCAATTACAGTACATAATTGTATTCAGTTGGAAATCAATTAAGTACTACAATTGGCAATGATGTGAATAAGCGTAGATAAACCTTTTTATCTACGCGCATAGTATATAACAAAGTAATGCAAAATTGCGAGCTTAGTCCCTAGATAAAAGTGGTGATAATAGGCGCGCTAAAAAGTGTGCTTTGCTGTCACTAACTATGTGGCTTTTATTTGATATTTCAAGAGAATTAATTGTTGTGGACAGAGAGAGTGAGAAATTTCAGGCACAAAAAAAGGAGCTATAAAGCTCCTTTCTATGTAATCTAGTTCTTAGCGACGTAGGCCAAGTTCTTGGATTAACGCAGTATAACGTGCAATGTCTTTACCTTTAAGGTAATCAAGCAGTTTACGGCGAGTGCTTACTTTACGAAGCAGACCACGACGTGAGTGGAAGTCATGCTTGTGATCAGCAAAGTGACCTTGAAGCTTGTTGATATCAAAAGTAAGAAGTGCAACTTGTACTTCAGGTGAACCAGTGTCGCCTTCTGCACGTGCGAATTTTGCGATGATATCGATCTTTTCTTGATTGCTTAGTGACATAGTAACTCCAAAAATAAAATTTAAAAGGTGTCTTAGCCGATCACTAATTCAGCCAAAACGATTAGCGGGCGTATTCTACCAGCTACGGCAATAACTACAAGCTAAACTTTACGCTGTTGTTTCTTGCTGATTTGATAAGCCACGTTTTGACTTTAAATGGCCATCAGGATTACGTTCACCAGTGCCAATAAACACACCATCAGCGAGCACTTTAATTGCCCCTTCTGGCAGTTCAATATCAAGTACAACCGCCTGACCATGGCTAAAAGAACTACCTTGCTCTTTACTGAGCTCAACCACAGGTAGACCAACTAATGCGGTGTCCATTGGCAGTAATAGTTCATCAAGATAAGTAGAAGGCGTAAGCTCTTCTTGTTTCGCTTTTACTAATAACGCTTCTAACTGCTCAAGTGACACCATTTTGTCAGCAGGGTAATGCCCTACCGCACTGCGATGCAACATGATCACATGCGCGCCACAACCCAGGTTTTCGCCTAAGTCATCGACGATAGTACGAATATAAGTACCTTTTGAAACATGGGCGGTCATTTGCACTTCGTTATTAGCTTCATCGAACTCATCTAGTGTTAAACTAAATACGTTGATTTTTCTGCACTTGCGAGGTACTTCAATGCCTTCACGCGCATATTTATATAAAGGTCGGCCTTCATATTTTAACGCTGAATACATTGACGGGTATTGATCTGACTCACCTAAAAACTTAGCAATTTCTTCGCTAAGTTGCTCAGCCGTCACATTGACATCTTTAGTACTGACAATTTCACCATCAGAATCTGATGTTGTCGTACGTTCACCTAATTTAGCGCGAACTACATAGGTTTTGTCAGTATCGAGTAAAAACTGAGTAAATTTAGTCGCTTCACCAAAACAGATAGGCAGCATACCCGTTGCAAGCGGATCAAGGGCACCGGTGTGCCCCGCTTTTTGTGCAAAATACACACTTTTAGCTTGCTGTAGCGCTTTATTTGATGAAATGCCTATTGGTTTGTTTAACAACAAAATACCGTCAACTGGACGGCCTTTACTGCGCTTTGCCATCTGTATTAGTGCCTTTTTCGCTGTCTGTTTCGTCGATATGCTCTGCATCATCTACGCTATCAACTTCGTCATCTACATGCTTTGCTTTATCTTCACGAATAATAGAATCAACAAGGTTTGAAATACGCATGCCTTCCATCAGTGAATTATCAACCACAAACTTAAGCTCTGGCATAATACGGGCACGAATGCGTTTGCCAAGTAGTGAGCGAATATAACCGGTCGCTTCATTTAATACTTTAGCACTTTGCTTTGCAGCATCTTCATCTTGGGTGTTAAACACAGTAATAAAGATTTTTGCATAAGATAAATCACGTGATACTTCTACAGCAGATACTGTAACCATACCTAAACGTGGATCTTTAATTTCACGTTGCAAAATAACAGCAATTTCTTTTTGAATTTGCTGAGCAACACGATCAGTACGAGAAAACTCTCTCATTAGACTCTACTCTAAAAATTATAACTCATTGAGAAATATAAATAAGTTATTTAAATAATGGATACACAAATGGGGGCTGAGCCCCCATTTATTATCTTAGCTTACGAACAATTAAAGTGTACGTTGTACTTCAACTGTTTCGAATACTTCGATTTGGTCACCAACGCGAACATCATTGTAGTTCTTAACGCCGATACCACATTCCATGCCGTTACGAACATCAGCAACGTCATCTTTAAAGCGACGTAATGACTCAAGCTCACCTTCGTAGATAACCACGTTATCACGAAGTACACGAATTGGTGCGCTACGTTTAATAACACCTTCAGTAACCATACAACCAGCGATAGCGCCAATTTTAGGTGACTTGAACACGTCACGAACTTCAGCTAGACCAATGATCTCTTGCTTGAACTCTGGTGCTAACATACCAGACATAGCTTGCTTCACTTCGTCAATCAAGCTATAGATAACGCTGTAGTAACGTAAGTCTAAGTTCTCAGACTCAATTACTTTACGTGCCGATGCATCAGCACGAACGTTAAAGCCAACCACGATTGCATTAGATGCTGCAGCAAGGGTTGCGTCAGTTTCAGTGATACCACCTACGCCTGAGCCTACAATCTTCACTTTAACTTCATCTGTTGACAGTTTAGTCAATGAATCAGAGATTGCTTCGATTGAACCTTGAACGTCTGCTTTAAGTACCACATTAACTTCAGACACATTGCCTTCAGTCATGTTAGTAAACATGTTTTCAAGCTTCGCTTTTTGCTGACGTGCTAGTTTAACATCACGGAATTTACCTTGACGGTAAAGTGCAACTTCACGGGCTTTACGCTCGTCTTTAACTACAGTTGCTTCGTCGCCCGCTGCTGGAATACCAGATAGACCTAAAATCTCAACTGGGATTGAAGGACCTGCAGACTTGATGTCTTTACCGTTTTCATCGCGCATTGCACGAACACGACCATACTCAAGACCACATAATACAATGTCACCTTGGTTAAGCGTACCAGATTGTACAAGGATAGAAGCAACTGGACCACGGCCTTTATCAAGACGAGATTCAATAACAACACCAGCAGCCATACCCACAGTTGGAGCAGTAAGTTCTAACAACTCAGATTGGTTTAATACCGCTTCAAGGAGGTCATCAATACCTAAACCAGTTTTAGCAGAAATATGCACATACTGTGTATCACCGCCCCACTCTTCAGGAATAACGTCTAGTTGAGCAAGCTCATTCTTAACGCGATCTGGGTCTACGCCTTCTTTATCCATTTTGTTAACAGCGATAATTAAAGGAACGCCAGCTGCACGCGCATGCTGAACCGCTTCTTTAGTTTGTGGCATTACACCATCATCTGCTGCAACCACTAGGATTACGATATCTGTTGCTTTAGCACCACGAGCACGCATTGACGTAAACGCCGCGTGACCTGGAGTATCCAAGAAAGTGATCATGTTACCATTTACGTCAACATGATAAGCACCGATATGCTGTGTGATACCACCGGCTTCGCCAGAGGCCACTTTTGCTGAACGAATATAATCAAGCGTTGACGTTTTACCGTGGTCAACGTGACCCATTACAGTTACTACTGGTGCACGTGGCTCAGATTTACCATCTTCATGACGGTCATTTAGTACTGTTTGCTCTAATTCGTTTTCTTTAACAATGATAACTTTGTGGCCCATTTCTTCTGCAACTAACTGTGCAGCTTCTTGGTCGATCACTTGGTTAATGGTAACCATGTCACCCATTTTCATCATTGTTTTTACAACTTCAGCGCCCTTAACGGCCATGCGTGATGCAAGCTCAGCAACTGTAATTGTTTCGCTAATACGCACTTCGTTTTTCACGTCAACCGTTGGCTTTTGGAAGCCATGTTGTAATGAAGCTGGTGCTTTTAGCTTGCTTTTCTTGCCTCTCGAAGGAACAAATTTCTCCTTCGCTGGGGCTTTTTTCTTTTTCTTCGCACGGCGTGTGCCTTGCTCATCACGCGCATCAGCAGCATCTTCTGCTTCACGTGCGTAAGTAGAAGTCGTAAGGTGGTGATCAGCGGTTTCTTCGCGCT
>NZ_JACJEY010000077.1:0-15480 GCF_014164295.1 Pseudoalteromonas sp. SG43-7 | reverse complement strand
GAAGAAGCGCAATGGCTTGAATCAATTCAACGTTTCAGGCAGCAGTACTCAAATTTTGCAGGCAGCAAACAACGGTTAAAGCAGCAAGCCGCCAGCAACGATGTAAAATGGTACAAAGGCGCAGGATGAACAGTTGCATCTTGATTGGTTTGTTTAAAAAACACGATATTAAATAAAGTGATGACCTAGCTTTGCCTTTTTTTCCTAAAATTGCTTTCCAAGCAACTCAACTCTAAGTTCTGTAACTAACACTAACAGTGTGCAAAAAAATAATGATACGGTTACCCACGACGGGAGAGGTGCTAAATCTTCTGACACAAAATATGTGTCTGTCCTTTTTATTTTTCTCTTTCCAAGCAACTCAACTCTAAGTTCTGTAACTAACACTAACAGTGTGCAAAAAAATAATGATACGGTTACCCACGACGGGAGAGGTGCTAAATCTTCTGACCAAAATATATGTCTGTCCTTTTTATTTTGTCAAGATTACTCTCGCAATGCAAAATTATAAACATACTGGGCTGTTAAAATATGTTCCTAAGAAATCTACTCATTGGACTAACAATAGTGTTCGCTTGGTTGCCAACTACCTTTCTAATGATTATTGGTGGACTTTATTTCCTAACAAGTATTGTAACTATTTTCTTTGTACCACTTAGTTTTACTTTGCAATGGTTGTTACCATTGGTTGGGGGGCTTTTGGGGTATTTAGCTCTAACTTCTTTAAGTTGGGGGTTGAATATAGCGCTAAAAAAAAGATTAATATTTCTAATTCTAGGCGTCGTTTCTTTGCTCTATGTGTATTGGTTGAGCTGCAATTATCAAGGAGGAATTGTTAGCTTAAGTTTAAGCTGGTATAAATTATTTATAATTGGAGGTCCGCTATTTTTTAGTGTTATCCATATCCTCCTTCACCTTTTATGGTTGAAAAAATCAGCATAATTTTTTCTGGTATGTATGTTTTAGTACAAGCACAATAAACTCTAAACGTAACACCAATTCATAAAACGTGCAGATACCATTGCGTTAAGTAATCATGATTGGTGTCAATAAATATTCTAATATTTATATGTTTGAAATACTATTTTGGGGAAGGGAGTTATGAAAATTTTATTAAAACAAAACAAGTTAGCTAGTGTTAAGCTGTTTCATAGTTTTGTCACTAGAACGTTATTTTGTGGCATGTTTGCTTACTATCTTGTTGAAATCTCAAAAGCCGCATTTTTAACGCAACTTGGATATATCGCCTTGTTTTGTGCATTATCCTTGATAAGTGAATACTTTATGTCAAAGCCAAAAAAGTCAGTGGCCGTTGCGATTGATGGCGATGTTTTGATTGTATTGGGTGCACGTATAAGTATTACCGAGATCAGTGAAATTTTATATGTACAAACGAAAAGGTTTGAACATACAGTAAGGTTTCGTTTTAAAAATCAGACCTATCAAGATTTTGAATTAGCTTCTCCTGACTTAATTGAAGATCTACGCTTTTACAATTTTCTAGTTGAAAATCAATTACCAGTTAAGATGCTAGATAGTTGTGAGCGTGTTACTTAGCATCTCAACATAACAAATTGTTCAAGAGTTATTCTGCACGTGTTGCATTTTTACTATGCGTTCGGTTTAGTGGTTAAGGTGGTATGCAGACGCTTTGGTATTGCATGCCTCACACCTTAACAAGGTGTTGAGGCTGTAGAATTACTATTTTCTAAGAATAACAGCTTGTTTTATGGGTTCCAAAATGCATTACCTAATGCTTTAAAAACGCTTAGAGTTAATTCAGAAGCTCGATTTTTTAATTGAATTTGGCTGTAGGAGTTACTCTACAGCCTTGTTTGGCATTCAAGGGGGAGTATGATTAAATTTAAAGTAGTTAGCATAATTACAGCAGCTATTGCATTCACTTTGTGTTTGGTTCTTATACTTATTCCGGAAGTATTATTTATGTTGTTTAATATTGATGAAAATAACTCTGCTTTCTTTATCGGTAGAAGGGCTGCAATGTTATTTCTCGGAATATCAGTGTTTAGTTGGTTTGGCCGAAATGCTGAGCATTCAGAATCTAGGCAGGCTATATGTTTGAGTCTTTCCGTTTCTATGTTTGCATTGGCTTTTCTTGGTAGTGTTGAATATTTACGTGGATTTGCTGGTATAGGTATTTTACTGGCAGTTATTACGGAGGCTAGTATTGCCTTGCTGTATTATAAAATATGGTTAAGTTGTAATAATGTCTAACAAGGTCTTAAACATAAATTTAGAATCCGAGTTGGGCTTACAAAAAACAGAGATTACTCATGGTTAACGTATATTTATTTACAGATGATTATGACCGACTATTTAATTTTTATCATAAGACTTTAAAATTTAAGGATCTGGACTGTGTTCTAACCTTTCCTGAAAATGATAATGCCGGAATATGGCTATTAAATTCACACGGAAATCCTACCGGATTGAGCTATTTCGGCTATGAAGTAAAAACTAACTTTTTATCCTATTGCGATAGCCTTATTTCACTTGGCGTAAAATTTGAAATGGTTTGGAGTCAGCCAAGTGGATATGTAGCAAGGTTCTTTGATTCTGATGGAAATACGATTCAAATTACATCTGAATGCTTTGATGATACTAATGAGGTAGACACTAGCAATTGGGGTTTCTTTAATGCTATCAAATAATTGCATAAAATCGTAAATAAAAAATGAGTTCTTAGCTCCATAAAAATGCTTAATTACTATAATGACGAACCAAGGAGAAACTAGTAAAAAATTGAATCAAAAGATTAATTTGATTATGGTTGTTCAGCAGTAAAATAAATTTAAAACGAGTCATTTTTTAGGCTCGTTAGTTTCATTTATGTAGCCTTCACTTTTTAACTAGGTGGGGAAACTACTTTTTATGAGCTGTATTTATCTAAAATTTCTTCATAAATAATAGGGTTAATGGGATATCAATGTACTCTCAAGAGTTTAAAACTGAGCTTAAAAAGTGTAATATTTTTAAAATTAAAAGTCCCAAAGGTGGGCACTATAACGACCGTTTTGAACTTAATGCTATTATTGAAGCAGAAAATGAAGCTCAGTTGTTAAATTATTTAGAACGGTTAGGCGTTTGTCATACCGTCCATAATGAAGAACCTAAACAATGGTGCCCACCGCCAATAGTATTAAATGGCACAAAAAAATGGATTGAATATAATGCCCAATGTGAATGTTTTGGCTATAAAACTTATGTGCATATAGGAACTACCAACCTTACAATTGAGTTTAATTTTAATTCCGACAATCTCTATGAAGTATCAATTAATGATTTAAAAAGAGCTGTAGAATTTGAAAAGACATTAAAATTAAATGGCTTTGTCTCTTAAGGTAACCAAGCTTATCGATTAACGTTAAGTTACAAGAAAGAGGTCATCTTCTTAAAACTAACAACGTATACGGATCGTTCTTTCGCCATAGGAATTACTAATATTTCAGGTCGCGTCGGCGGAAAAATTATAAATTAACAAACCCATCTACTTCTATTTGTTTGTTGGGTCTAAAATGGTTTTCGTATTGAAGGTGTAAAATGCCTAGGCTAACTAATAAAATGCTTGATGAAATGCAGGAAAATGTAGTGGATTTTGAACTGATTTTTGGTATTGATAATCCCAATTACTTGCCTTACTGGACTGCTTATATGAGAAATGACGAGCGCAGACAGTTCTTATTAAATGAAGGCTCAACATTTTTAGATTTTAATAAGGAAATGCTCGAACATGATTTTGATTGGTTGCAATGGGAAGCAACCACTTGAAAATAAAGCACAATGAAAGACATGATAGTAGTACAGTTTTTTAATGTTAAACAACTTCATAGTCTCGTTAATTTTTAAATCGCTTATGTGAATTGCGCGCCCAACTTTTGACTTACACGGGCGCATCTTGGGCATATTTGGTAAGCAGTAAATAAAAAGCTGAGCTTAATGGGACTCAAAATGAGCTCTCTAAACTGATAAAATATAACCAATAATCTTCGAGTGGCGATTACATTGCACAAATATGTGATTTATCTTACACATAAGGCTTCAGATTGCTCGGTAAATGGTAATGGTAATTCACATTTATAATTACCCCCCATAGCATTTATTTCAAATGCTAAGTTATTACCTTGCCAATTAAAGTTTTCAAACCACCAGTTGCCGTCTTTTCCTATAAGATCAATGATTGAGTCGTCCGTTTTATTTATGGCACTACAAACATGTTTAATGTTTGTTGGGCCATCAAATAGGGATGTACTGTAATGCTCAATGGTAAAACATGGGTTCATTTCAGAATTATTAAGAATAAGACGAAACAGACCTTCTGCTTCTTTTACATTGCCAAACTCTATATGTTTAACAGCAGGAGGGATGACAACCTCATTCTTTTTTACCGCTTTTTGGTGCTCTGCTTTAACGTCTTCTTCCTTTTTGGGTTTGTTTTTTAGCTCACAACTAATCGTCATATTTGACAGTTCTATAGTACAAGCTTGATCAGCCCAATAGGCAGCAACAAAGAAATATAATCGGTGACCTGAAAAATTAATATCAAAAGGGTAGATGTTAGGATCATCAGCTAAATTAATGCCTTTGGTGATCTGACAAAAGCGGACCTCTTTATGGGTTGTTAGGTTTTTAACCTGAATACAAGGAGCGCCATTTTTTATATAAGCGGCAAACTCCGGTTGCTGATCATCTCTGAAGTTGTCTGTTGCATAGAACTTATATTGACTAATGTCATCGGCTTTAGCGACACTGGCGATGAGTAAAATAAGTAACACACATATCTTTTTCATTTTTTATAAGCCTTATAGCTAATCAGGGGTTTTTATAAAAAAACGGAACAACACTTTAACTATTTTAAAGGTTTTTGCAATAGAGTTGTTATGGTGGGTATTTTGAAAGACTAATAATTTATGTCATATCTTTGATAGTTAATGGGCGTCTCTTATTTCACTAGGTAGTTTGGAGTTGTAATTATTTGGTTCATATTAAAAAACACCAAATCACACTAACCACTTCAAAAGCCGTTAATCACTAAACGATTGAATCAAAATAGGAATTCGGCTATGGTTGATACAATAATAAAAATAAATTAAAAACGAGTTATTCTACAGATTCATTAGGGCTTACTAAAAACAGTTGCAAGGATGGTGAAATGGTTAGGTTTTATCTGGTTCTTACTTTATTAGGAATTTTACTTCCTTATGGCGCCTTTGTTCCTTGGCTAGTTACAAATGGTTTAGATCTTGGTCTCTTGTTTAATGACGCGGTGACAAATTCTATCAGCGTATTTGCTTGGCTTGATGTTGTAGTGTCTGCAGTTGTTTTGTTGGGTTTTATCATTGTCGATGGTCGCAGAAATAAAGTGACATATCGATATTTTGCTGTGCTGGGCACGTTGTTTGTGGGTGTGTCGTTTGGGCTTCCACTTTATCTTTACCTCAAAGAAAAGCAGTCCCTTGAATCACAGCCCTAACAAATAAGTTATGGCGTCAATAGCTATCTTCAAGTATCTGGCGCTTTCCGCATTTTACTACTTACTAGCACTGAATTTAAAATCGCCATCATTTTCCAGATGTAAGCAATGAGACGTAGTTACTGGTGTTAGCCCTATTTTTAGCGCTATTGGTACTTCAATGGTGTTATTTATTTAGATACTAATACCATTTATAGAGCTTTGTATTATGAATATTAAATGTAAAAAGCAGACAGAGCTTTTTTACTTTTATAAATACCATACAACTGGTCGGATCTGAAAAAGGCGTTAATTAAAGTAAAAAGCCTTTTTAAAATCTAAAACATAAGATTACACATTCATGGCTTTTTGTTTCCTAGCGCTATCTATTTTATGCGTTTTTCCATTTTGTAAGATAGTAATTTTGCGCCAACCAATTTGGCAATACTTGCTGCTGCTAAGTGTTATAACTGCCTATCATCAGGAATATATAAACTTATACGCAGTTGTTGTTATTGTGTTTTATTTAGGCTTATTGCACTTTTCGGTATCTGCAACCTCTGCGTTAATACGCAGTATCTTAACGCCTTTGTTTGTAATAGCCTCACTTGGTTTAGCCTTACATTGGTTCCCCGGTTTTAATAACCAGCCTATTGTTGTTAATGAACAGCTTACTAGCAATGCGATTGCATTTACCCTGTATGCTAATTTCGATAAAGCATTAGCGGGTTTGATGCTGAGCGCTTATTTTTTTACAAAAAATAAAACGCTAAAACCAATAAGGGTAGGGCATCCACTTTCGATTATTGCCATCACGATTTTAGCTGCACTCATCACTGCTTTAATATTGGGCCTTATGGAGTTTGCACCTAAAGTACCCGAATTTTGGTTTTTATTTATAGCAATTAATCTATTTTTTACCTGCGTTGCAGAAGAGGCGTTATTTAGAGGGATAATACAAACTAAGCTTTCGAAAGTGATAACCTCGGCTCGGTTTGCATTACTAGCGCCTGTGATCTCTACTGGTTTATTTTCACTCGCACACTTTTCAGCTGGAGCTAGTTACATGCTAGTGGCAGCTGTTGCAGGTTTTGGCTATGGATACATTTTTTATAAAACTCAGCGTTTAGAGTGGGCTATTTTATGCCATTGGCTCGTTAATGTGTTTCACTTTTTCTTATTTACTTACCCTATGCTTGCAACACCCTCTTATTAAATAACTATATGCTATCAAGTACTGATGGTGTTATTTGTGTATTACCTTAATAAACTTCCCCTCTGCTATTGGTTTATATTGGGCAACATCAAGTGGTACAAGTTTATTACAATCTTTATTACTCAATAATTACTTTCAAAATAAAACAGCCGTTAAAACTATTTAGTTTTAACGTATGAAAATAATATTTTTTGGCTGTTTCAATAGCCTAAAAAGTAATTGGACTATTGAAAAGCTTATGAGCAGGGGTTAATAAATGACTGCCTTTACTGTTCATTTTTCAAATTAGCTGGTTCTAATAAACTAAACGTCGGTAAGCGCCATTTGAAGCGTACCGATGCCATGCGTATTAAATACCCTACAACTAGGCTTGTAATAACGCTGATGTTGTCATCAATGTTGTAGTGGTGTAGTGCTAGATATAAACAAGCTACAATCAGCGCTACGCTGGCGTAAAGCTCATGATGTAATACTAGCGGCGCTTGGCGACAAATTAAATCACGTAATAATCCACCAAATACGCCGGTAACAATAGCAGCGACTACACAAATACCATAGTGCAAACCCATATTAAGCCCCGCTTGGCAGCCAATAATACTAAATGCGGCAAGCCCAAGGGCATCTAAACGCATAAAAATGCCTTTAAATTTAACCACCCATTTTGCAAGCCAAGTTGTAATAATACCGGCAACGCAGGTGATCAATAAATATTCTGGATGTTTTACCCAAGTTAAAGGGTAATTGCCAAGTAAAATATCGCGTACGCTGCCACCACCAATTGCTGTGGCACTGGCTACTAACATAACCCCAAACCAATCCATGTTTCTGCGCCCAGCACTCAGCGCACCGGTCATGGCTTCGGCTGTAATACCAATAATATAAACAATAGTTAATAGCATAAGATATTCACTTGAATTTTTAAGAGCAAAAATAAAAGTGCGATTGTAGAGAGAAACTAATAAAAAGACGAGTGAGAAATTACACTAAAAACGCTCAGTTTCAGATAAAAAAAACTAATGTGAAATCAATGTGTGAATTGGCTGTTAATAGTACGTTGACCTAGCGTGTAATTATAAAAAAATAAGGACAAAAGACCGTAAATAATGTAATAAAATATATGTAGTTAGCTGGAACCTCGTGCAATTAGTCGCGGTGTTAGTAGGGTGCTTTGTACTTGTTCACCACGAATTAGTTTTAGTAAGTTTTCAACTAGCATTTGTCCTGCTATTGTGGTGTTTTGCTCTATGGTTGTGAGTGGCGGGTTTACATAGCTGGCAATCGAAATATTATCAAAACCTATCACGGCTACATCTTTCGGCACGTTAATATTGGCTTCTTTTAAAGCGCGTATTGCACCTATAGCAATCAGATCGCTAGCAGCGAAAAGGGCATTAAAGGTAATATTGTTGGCAATAAGCGAACGTGTGGCATGATAACCAGACTCTTCGGTCGAAATCGCATTCGCTATTTTTCGCTCGCTTAAGGTAATAGCATGTTGTTTTAACTTGTCTTTAAAGCCATTAAAACGGGCAAAAAATTCAGGGCTATGATCAGATGCATCACCAATAAATGCGCAATCAGTTCGGTTATGCGCCAATAAATGCTCAGCAGCAAGTTGGCCGCCGCCATAGTTATCACAGCTAATTGTTAAATCGGCACGATTATCTACCGTTGCTCCCCAACAAACAAATTTGGTGTTTTGTTCAAGCAAGGTATTAAATTTAGGCTGAAAATCAATGTAATCGCCATAACCTAATAAAATAATACCATCAGCACGGTGACTGTCTTCGTAGTCCGCTTGCCAATCTGAGCTTGCAGATTGAAACGATACCAATAAGTCATACCCTTCTTTTGCGCAAGCACGCGTTATGCTGCCGAGCATCGCTAAAAAGAACGGATTGATTTGTGATTCATCTGCTGTGGGATCTTCAAACAGTAACAAAGCCAATGTACTACTTTGTTGAGTTCGAAGGTTACTCGCATTTTTGTCGACTTTATAGTTAAGCTGTTTGGCTACCTCAAAAACACGTTTGCGGGTTTCTTCATTAACCAATGGACTGTTGCGCAAGGCGCGCGAGACAGTGGATTGTGATACCCCTGCGTAGTGTGCAATGTCAAACGATGTAGCTTTACCTTTCATACACAACCTAACTATTTCAAGTAACTAAAGTGCAAATAACTCGTGTTATTCTCGTTTATTTGCTGATTTTTACAAGCTATTTATCAGTAATTTATCAGTAATTTAAAATTTTTATTGATCCAACCCTGACACCGGTGTCATAATGCGGGTGTTTTATCATTTTGTTGTCAAAACGTATTGGCTGCCCATTTAGTTGGGCAGCATTTTTTTATACTAGAGTAACTACTTTGAGGTGATAGCTCAAAGTTTATCTCATAGCGATAGCAAGACCATTGAAATTACAATAATAAGCACGGTTATAGCTAAGTATATAAACCGCTTAGACAAAAGAGAAAACACGATGAACTCCAAGCCAAATTCAGAATTCGATCCTATCTTAGTGGCCGACATCGGCGGCACTAATGCCCGTTTTGCTTTAATTACTGCTTTTAACCTACAAGAAAAACAATTCGTTATTGAGCATAATATCATTTTTCCCAGTGCCAATTTTGGTTCATTGGAAGCGGCAATAACGCATTATTTATCTCAAGTTAGTCATATTCAACCTCGACGCGCGTGTTTAGCCGTGGCTGGACCGATAAAAGCAGGCCAAGTACATTTAACTAATTTAGGTTGGCACTTTAGTGTCGAACAAGTAAAAGCTGAGTTTAATTTAGCTCAACTGGAAGTGATCAACGATTTTGCTGCGTTTGCCTATGCAGCACCTTATTTAGATCCACAACAAAACATTGCAGTTAAAGCAGGACAAGCCGATACTGATGCAAATATTGCAGTCATGGGTCCGGGCACTGGTTTTGGTGCGGCGTGTTTAGTGCGTACTAGCCAATCACGTGCTGTTTTGAGTTGTGAAGGTGGGCATATAACATTGGCATCAGTGAGTGAATTAGATACTCAGCTGATCATCGAGTTACGTAAGCTATTGCCACATGTATCGGTCGAAACAGTATTTTCAGGGCCGGGTATTGCTCATTTGTATCAAGCCATGGCGGCTGTAAAAGGTGTCGATGCTAAGAATTTAACCGCTGCGCAAATTAGCGAATTAGCAAATAGTGGTGAATGTGCCATTTGCGATGCTACGTTAAATCAATTTTGTGATTGGATTGGCAGTGTCGCAGGCGATTTAGCACTGGCATTTGGTGCGTTAGGTGGTGTGTATATTGGTGGCGGTATTTTACCGCGTATGCAAGCTCGTTTACTTGCTAGTCGTTTTGTTGAGCGTTTTGGTGCTAAAGGGATCATGTCGCAGTATGTGAGCCAAATACCAGTGACGTTAGTCACACAAGATAATATTCCACTTATTGGTGCTGCTGCATGTTTGCACGTCAATGAGCAGTCATAATACATCGCTCATAGGGGTGTTATTGGGAAGGTTGGATGAAGAAAGTTACAATAAATAGTGTTGCAAGTTATGCCGGGGTCTCTAAAAAAACCGTGTCTCGGGTTTTAAATAATGAACCTAATGTTAGTGATGCAACCCGTGAAAAAGTTCTTAAGGTTTTTAAAGAGCTAGATTACACTCCTAACCCGATCGCCAGAGGTTTGGCGCAAAATCGTAGTTTTATTATTGGTTGCATTTACGATAACCCGAGTAAAAGTTATATCACTCGGGTGCAAACTGGTGCGCTTGCTGCGTGTCAAGAAAACAACTATAACTTGTTGATCCACCCATGTGATTTACGTGGTGATGCGTTGATCAGTAATATTGAGCATTTACTACAATCTTCTCGTCTTGATGGCTTGGTATTGACGCCGCCATTTTCAGATTTTAAGGTATTAGTCGATTTTCTCAAAAGTAAAAAAATTCCGTATGCACGAGTTGCATCAGCAGTGCTTGAAGACGATTCAATTTCAGTACGCAGTAATGATGAGCAGGGCGCATTTGAGATCACTGAGCACTTAATTAAGCTTGGCCATAAAGCGATCGCGTTTATTAAAGGCCACCCAGATCACAGTGCCACTGAGCAGCGTTTCAAAGGTTATCGCAGAGCGCTTAGTACGCACGGCATTGAATTTAATGAACGTTTGGTTGAAGAGGGTAACTTTAGTTATCATTCTGGGGTCGATAGTGCGCGCAGCATTTTAGATTTAACCCCACGTCCAACCGCCGTATTTGCATCAAATGATTACATGGCTGCGGCGGTATTAAAATTGGCAACACAACGTCAATTTAAAGTACCCGATGATATTTCTATCGCGGGTTTTGATAATGCGCCAATTGCTCGTCATATTTGGCCTGGTCTTACTACCATAGCGCAACCGGTTGAAGAAATGACCAAACAAGCGGTTACTAAACTGATTGAGCATATTGGTGATCCGCAAGAGCAACCGTATCAGGTTACGCTTGAAGCGCGATTAATCACACGCGAGTCTACCGCACAAGTTAGATAAAGGCTTTTCACAGTTGCCCGAGTTTGAGTGACGCTTACTCGGGCATTTTTTTGCTTAACAAAGCAGTCTGCATGTTGTTGCTATCTGGGTTTTTTTATCCGCTCATAGGTACTTACGATTGATATCATTTAGATTATAAAAAGATATTATAATCAATAAATTAAAGTAAAAACTCCTCACATTTTCTAGCACTCCAGCAACACAATTTAGCGACCAAGCTAGATCCCCTAATGAAAAATTATTTTCGTTCATTATTTGGTCATTTAAAATATTTAAACTAAATTTATAGGATAGGGTTGACACCGGTGTCACAGTCATGCGTTAATACAGTGACACCGGTGTCAGGTTGATTGTGAGAGACAACCTGCCAACGTATACCTTTGAACGGGTAAATCAAAGATGCTCAGTGCAAGTTCATTCGTGGAGTATGCACTTGCCACTGAGCCTTTATCCTCTAACCTTAGAGATGAGTCGAATTTTATGTTACATCCTCGTATTCAAGAAGTCACCGAACGCGTCATTGAACGCAGTAAAGCTACTCGCCAAGCCTATTTAGAACGCATCAATCATGCAAAAAAACAAACAAGAGTTCGTTCTGGTTTAGGTTGTGGCAATATCGCCCATGTTATGGCTGCGTGTAGCAGTGACGATAAAGCACGTTTAAAAGCTGATGAGCAGCCAAACTTAGCGATTATCAATTCATATAACGATATGCTATCTGCGCACGTGCCATACAAAGATTATCCAGATTTAATTAAAGACATTGCTACAAAGTACGATGCCACAGCTCAAGTTGCAGGCGGCGTGCCAGCCATGTGTGATGGCGTAACTCAGGGCCGTGATGGCATGGAGTTATCGCTTTTTTCTCGTGATGTAATTGCGATGTCGACAGCTATTTCATTATCACACGATGTGTTTGATGGCGTATTTTGCTTAGGTGTGTGTGACAAAATTGTCCCTGGTCTATTAATTGGTGCTTTATCATTTGGTCATCTACCGGTGTACTTTTTGCCAGCAGGCCCGATGCAGTCAGGCATTCCAAATAAAGAAAAAGCCCGTATTCGTCAAAAGTTTGCTCAAGGCTTAGTAAGCCGTGATGAGCTTTTAGAAGCGGAGAGTGCGTCTTATCACAGCGCGGGTACTTGTACGTTTTACGGTACTGCAAACAGTAACCAAATGTTGATGGAAATTATGGGCTTGCACCTTCCTGGTAGCTCGTTCATCAATCCATATACAGAGTTGCGTGATGGTTTAACCGGTAATGCGGTAGAAACCATGCTTAAACAATTGATTCAAAGTAAAGATGCCAATTGCTTAGCGGATGTTGTAACTGAAAAAACCATTATTAATGGTTTAGTTGGTTTGTTAGCAACCGGTGGCTCTACGAATCATGCAATTCACTTAGTGGCAATTGCCAAAGCGGCAGGCGTTGAGCTGACATGGAAAGATATGTCGGATTTATCAGAAGTGGTGCCACTGCTAACACGTATTTATCCAAATGGTTCTGCTGATGTAAATCATTTCCAAGCAGCCGGCGGCATGGGTTTCCTTATGAGAGAACTCGTTGATGCAGGGTTCTTGCACAATGACGTTAAAACCATTGTTGGCGAAGGTCTCGAGGCGTATACCCAAGAACCACGTTTAGATACTGACAGTAACCTGATCATGACGAGCGCAACAGGCCCAAGCAAAGTTAAATGGGTACCGTGTCCAGAGAATTCATTAGACGAAGATGTACTTCGTCCAATTGACAACCCATTCAGTAAACAAGGTGGCTTACAGTTACTAACTGGTAACTTAGGTAAAGCCGTGATCAAAGTGTCTGCGGTTGCGGTTGAGCATCAAGTTGTTACAGCACCAGCAAAAGTATTTGCTTCACAAAGTGCATTACAAGAAGCCTATACACGCGGTGAGTTAAACCAAGACTTTATTGCTGTGCTAAAAGAGCAAGGTCCAAAAGCCAAAGGTATGCCTGAGCTGCATAAGCTCACGCCAGTAATGGCAACCTTGCAAGATGAAGGTTACAAAGTAGCGATCGTAACTGACGGTCGTATGTCAGGCGCATCAGGTAAAGTGCCAGCGGCAATCCACTTAGCACCAGAGGCGGTTGAAGGCGGCATTATTGCTAAGATTCAGGAAGGTGATTTAATTACTCTTGATGCACCAGCAGGTATCTTAAAAGTACATGTAAGTGATGAAGAATTAGCACAACGTGAATTACAACTTAGCGTACCTAGCTTAACGTTTGGTACGGGCCGAGAGTTGTTCACCGGATTTAGAAATATCGTAAGTAGCGCAGACATGGGCGCTAGCGCCTTTGGAATAGAATAATAATTCGCCAAACTGGGTATGAGGAACACACTATGAGCATAGAAAAAATATTATCATCGGCACCGGTAGTGCCAGTGGTGGTAATTGATAATTTAGAAGATGCAGCGCCACTAGCAAGAGCGCTGTATAACGGCGGTCTAAAAGCACTTGAAATTACACTACGTACACCGATTGCTGCAGAAGCTGTAAAGCTAATGAAAGCCGAAGTACCAGAAGCCTATGTTGGCACCGGGACTGTGGTAGATAAAGCAAGCTTTGATGCATCAGTTGCCGCAGGTGCTGATTTTATGGTGAGCCCAGGCGTAAATGATGAACTTTTAGCACTGGCAAAAGGCACTGATATTCCATTTCTACCGGGCGCCGCAACGCCAAGTGAAGTGATGAAATTAGCCAGTCACGGATTTAAGTTTTTAAAGTTCTTCCCAGCAGAAGCTGCAGGTGGAACAGCAATGCTTAAATCGATTGGTGGGCCATTACCACAAGTAACATTTTGTCCAACCGGTGGCATTAGCCTAGCAACAGCACCTAGTTATTTAGCACTTAGCAATGTTATTTGTGTTGGTGGTACCTGGATGCTAGATAAACAACTAATTGAAAATAAAGACTGGCAAGCCATTGAAGCGCTTGCTCGCCAAGCAAGTGAAGTTAAATAATTTAAGTGGAGTTTTGAAATGATTAATGTAGCAATTAATGGCTATGGCCGTATCGGTCGCAATGTTTTACGCGCGCTTTATGAGTCTGCACAAAATAATGAAATTAAAATTGTCGCAATTAACGACTTAGCACCGGCTAATGTTAATGCACATTTAACACAATATGATTCAGTGCATGGGCAATTTTCTCATAAAGTCACACTTGCTGATAACACCATGTTGATTGGCGACGACGTTATTACTCTTACCCAAGAACGCGACCCTGCTAACCTTCCATGGAAAGCATTAAACGTTGATATCGTTTTAGAATGTACGGGTTTTTTCACTAAGCGTGAAGATGCTGCAAAGCATATTACAGCGGGCGCGAAAAAAGTAATCGTTTCAGCCCCTGGTACTGATTTAGATGCAACTGTTGTTCACGGTGTAAACAGTGATGTGATCACTGCAGATAGCAACATTATTTCTAATGCTTCATGTACAACTAACTGTTTAGCACCAATTGCCAAAGCAATTAACGATACAGTCGGTATTGAGCAAGGTAGCATGACGACAATCCATGCCTACACTAATGACCAAAACTTGTCAGATGTTTATCATCCTGATCTGTATCGTGCACGAAGTGCAACGCAGTCAATGATCCCAACTAAAACCGGTGCTGCTAAAGCAGTTGGTTTAGTGTTACCTGAGCTTGCTGGTAAACTTGATGGTATGTCAGTACGTGTACCTACAATTAATGTATCACTGGTTGATTTTACGTTTATTACTAAGCGTGAAACAACGGCTACAGAAATCAATGAAATTATGAAAGCAGCATCTGTTGGGTCGATGAAAGATATTTTACAATACAACGAGTTACCGCTTGTTTCTATTGACTTTAACCATAACCCAGCGTCGTCAATCTTTGATTCTACGCAAACGAAAGCTGATGGCCAACTAGTTAAAGTGATGGCTTGGTACGATAACGAATGGGGTTTCTCAAACCGCATGTTAGACCAAGTTAAAGCGTTAGGTCAGTACTTGTAATAAGTACCACGTAAAAATTTAGCTTTATCCAACCAAGCCGCGACTATCGCGGCTTTTTTGTGTCTAGCGCTGGGCTGTAGATATGGTATTCTGCGAGCTGTTTTAGTACCAATCGACTTAAATACTTAACCATGCTAGCGAGCTAAATAAAGCGCTAACTGCGTTATAATTTTTTCAAGTAGAACAACTACATGTCAAAATTTACGCCTTGTTATCACTGTATTTATCTGTCGCTATAAATGGTCAGTAACTTAACACG
>NZ_JACJEY010000076.1:0-16000 GCF_014164295.1 Pseudoalteromonas sp. SG43-7 | reverse complement strand
AATTATATTCAGTTTTACAATTACAAACGTAGGCATTCTACGCTTAATTATATGACGCCACATCAGAAATATAATGAATTAAAAAATGCCGCTTAGAATCTCTACAGAATTTGTTGACCATTACATAGATAAAGACGTAACGCGTAACACTTTCGAGTACCAAGCCTACTGTCAGCAGTTTTACCATCAAACGGGCTGGAAGGACGAACTCAGCATGCTTATCGAAGTCGAACCCACACGCTGGGTTATGCTCTACTTAGGATTTATGCAAGATGAAAAACGCTTCAACAAACCTCAAGTAACCAAACTCAAATCTTACTTCACCATTATTCAATCTTTGTGCCAACAGCACTGGAAACAGACTGAGTTTACACTCGCTGAGCCAGTATTCAGCCCTGACGCTTATTCAGGAAAAATGCGTGCAGCAATTGAATCCGCAGTGGCATCTTTTGGCGAAACTGTCCTCACCAAACGAGAACAGGAAATCGCCGCATTAATCGCGCAAGGCTATGACAACAAAGAGATTGCAACGCAGCTTGATGTCACAGTAGGCACAGTTAAGAATCACCGTAAACGCATCTACGCTCAGTTGAATGTGGCGTCATTAAGCGAGTTCTTTCAATTGTTTCTCAACCACCTAATCACTCAATCAAGGTAACAAACTGTCCCTTTAGGGATATATCTCAATTCCGCATCGCCTTTTAATATGAATACAACCAAACCAGACAAAGATAAGACAATGACACTAATTGAAGATTTACAAGCTCGCGGTTTGATTGCCCAAGCGAGCGATTTAGACCAAGTTCAACAATTGCTATGTGAGCCACAAACCTTGTACTGCGGTTTTGATCCAACCGCAGGTAGCTTGCACATCGGCCACCTAGTGCCACTGATTATGCTTAAGCGTTTTCAAGACGCAGGACACCAAGCCATCGCTCTTATTGGTGGTGCGACAGGTATGATTGGTGACCCAAGCTTTAAAGCCACAGAACGAAGCTTAAACTCAGAAGAGACCGTATCGGGTTGGGTGCAAGATCTGTCGAGCCAAATTCAACAGTTGATGGATAAGCAAATCAGCAAGCCAATGATCATGGTAAACAATGCTGATTGGGTGAAGCAGATTAACGTGATCGATTTCTTCCGCGATATAGGTAAGCATTTTTCCGTGAATACCATGATCAGCCGAGAGTCCGTTAAACAACGCTTAAAACGTCCTGAACAAGGGATTTCATTCACCGAGTTCA
Organism: Pseudoalteromonas sp. SG43-7; assembly: GCF_014164295.1. Lineage (NCBI taxonomy): Bacteria > Pseudomonadati > Pseudomonadota > Gammaproteobacteria > Alteromonadales > Pseudoalteromonadaceae > Pseudoalteromonas > Pseudoalteromonas sp. SG43-7. Next base: position 14,756 of record NZ_JACJEY010000076.1, on the reverse strand, counting down.
GTTACGCTCTGCTGCAATCTTACGACTTCGCAGAATTGAACCGCCAGTACAACTGTCGCCTACAAATCGGTGGTAATGATCAATGGGGCAACATTGTTAGTGGCATTGACCTTTCTCGCCGTCAAAATAGTGAGCAGGTCTTTGGTCTAACCCTACCTTTGATCACCAAATCTGACGGCACTAAGTTTGGTAAAACCGAAGGCGGTGCAGTGTGGTTAGATCCAAGTAAGACGTCGCCTTACGCTTTCTACCAATTCTGGTTATCCGTGGAAGATACCGATGTTTACAACTTCCTACGCTACTACACCTTCTTGAGCTGCAATGAAATTTCTGCGATTGAAACACAAGACAAAGAGAACAAAGGTAAACCACGGGCACAGCTTATCCTAGCAGAGCAAATGACGCGGTTTGTCCATGGTGAAGAAGGATTAGCTAGTGCAGAGCGAATCACCCAAGCGCTATTTAGCGGCAATGTTCAACTATTGAGTTTAAACGAACTAAAACAGTTAGAACTCGATGGCTTACCTAGCATGCAAAGTGCTGAGCAAGACTTGGTAAAACTACTAGTTGAATCAAGCTTAACCAACTCAAAGCGCATTGCACGAGAACTGATTGGCAGCAACGCAATCAGTGTGAATGGCGATAAAGTCGATGCAGAAAACCCAAACTTGAACTACCCACTGTTCGACCAGTACTGGTTGCTTCAACGCGGTAAAAAGCATTTTTGCTTGGTGAGACGTATAGTGGATTAACACACTTCTATTTTGGGTCACACTCTACCTCAGATGATTATTTGCCATTGAACATTGCAATGGCAAATAATGACGCCAAAAATTCCTGATATTTGCAGGTCTAATCTTGCACCGTAGTTTGTAGTGGATTAACAAATTTCGCCATAGAGTTAGAGATCTAAACATAAGGAAGAGTACATCAAATTACGCTTTAGGGAACCGAGTAGCTGAACGTTCGCAACTCAGAATGGGGCAGAAACGATTTACGCTTGAAGGTACGTTTTTGGCACTTTTCTACCTATCAAAAATAGAGCTATTCGTCATTTTCACTGGTTTTTATTCGATGGCTCAGATAACCACCAAACAACACCTTGCTCTTTTCGTTAAAACTTGTTGCTGCTTGTAATTGTTTTCGCATTATCCATCATTAGATCACGCTTATTGTCCAAAGGGTTACGCTGTCGAAATGGTCTATGTGATACCGTACTGGATTTGTTCTTTGTCGTGCTCTGCTGCGAAGGTGCATTAAAATAAGCTCAAGCTATCTTAACTTTATACCAATCGTGTTAAGTTACTGACCATTTATAGCGACAGATAAATACAGTGATAACAAGGCGTAAATTTTGACATGTAGTTGTTCTAATTGAAAAAATTATAACGCAGTTAGCGCTTTATTCAGCTCGCTAGAATGGTTAAATATTTAAGTCGATTGGTATTACACCTTGCCTACTAACAAGCTGAGTTTGTGCAGCATTTGGACCAGCTATAATAGCAAGAAATGCAAATTGCCTTATAAAGATTAACTCTGAACCAATTTATCCAATATGTAAAAGTTACTCTTGATGCTCAAACTGACCGCGATATACTTCAAATACTTTTAAAACCGTATGTTGCGCTTTACTGAGGCCATCAAACCAAGCATCAAAAACATCATCATCGTCTTGATCACTTAATGCCAAATACTGTGCAAGCAATTCAACAATGTCATTATGGGTGCAGCTTAATGGGTCTATTTGTTGTGCTAGGACACTATGATCACGACTACGTAATGTCTCCATGACGCCCTGATCTATTTCCTGACTTTGTTCACTACCATGCTGTTGTTGGGCTGAACCACTCATAATAATCTGACTCCTATTCTTGATTACTTATTATTTATAACAGGCTAATTCCCAATAGCTAGTTTTTTTAAATCAACTGCTGATTTTTTAACTTGTTTGTGTGAATAAACATCAAATTAGCTACTTTACCAACAACTCAAAAATAGTATTTGCAAAGAATTCTTATTTACTATAAATTATAGTGATAATATCACATAACATTAATTTCCAGTAAAAGGCTATTTATGAAACCTAATATTCACCCTGATTACCAAACGGTTGCTTTTCATGACACGGCCGCCGATAGCTACTTTATTATTGGTTCAACAATTAAAACTGATCGAACCGTTGAGTTAGATGGCAAAACATACCCTTACGTACCTATTGATGTATCAAGTGACTCACATCCATTTTATACTGGTAAGCAAAAATCTGTTGCAACAGATGGTCGAGTTGCTGCGTTTAATCGCCGCTTTAAAAACTTAGGGAGCAAATAATCATGAAAGTCTTGAGTTCATTGAAAAGTGCTAAAAACCGCCCGGGATGTCAAATTGTTAAACGCAAAGGACGCGTTTTTGTGATCTGTAAAGACAATCCACGCTTTAAAGCAGTGCAAGGTATGAAAAAGAAAGGAAGAAAATAAATAACTATCATAGACTGTACACCTTGATATAGGCGTACAGTCTTTAAGGCTAAACTTAAATACAATCTAACACTACTTACCGAACAACAGCTCCCAAAACCCTGGTGGCTCATGCAGTTTATGGTATTGCTTACGGAGCCCATCAATGGCTTTTAACGGTCCTTTGGCTGCTTCGAGTCCTTGCTCATTCGCTAATTTTTTTGCAAGTTCAGCTTTTGCGATCACTTTATCTAAACCTTGCAGTGACTGCTCAGCCTCTTTGTGAAAAGTGGCTGTTTTACTTCGCTTAACCAATATCATAAATTCATCGATCGCGGTATTAAACTCCTGTAGTTGTGTTGCTTCAACAGTATGCTTGAACGCAAGCCCCATATTCTTCATGTTGGCTTCAAGATCTAAATCGTCGTTAGCAAATAAACTCGGAACAAACAGCAGTGCCACAAGACACAGAAATACTTTCATAATAATCCTAACAGTTACAACTCAAAAAAGATGAAAAATCATTATACACTCCAGCAGCTATGAATATAACCTTACTCTAAGTGTGGTGAAAATTAATTTTGTGTTAGAATTCGTTTTTGTTGATGAGATGTGTTTTGGGTTTAGAGCGAATGCGAAGATTAAAAAAACAATTTCTGATTTTCTTGTTGTGTTTAATAATTAGCCCTTCTAGCTTTGCCAAATTAAACATTACCTTTGTAAATCCCGGGTTTGCAGATTCATCTGATGAAATAAATACAACCGGTAACTTTTGGTTCAAAGTATCTAAGATTATGCTAAATGCGGCGGATGACTTAGATATAAACTTGCACATAAAATACGCGAATCGTAATCATATTTTGATGAAAGAGCTTATCAGGCAGGCAATTAAAGACAAGCCTGACTATTTAGTTGTGGTAGATGAAAAAAGCGTTGTCAGTAAATACTTAGCAAAATTAAATACCAGAAATATCCCTATTTATTTTTTATATAGCCGACCTGCTATCGGAAAATTTATATCATTAAAACGAGCTGGCGTTAATATTATTGGCAGCGTCATACCGGATAATTATGCTGCAGGAAAAGTGCTTGCACAACAGTTACTTATTAAACACTCAACAACATCGACTCAACCTGCTAATATACTCGCCCTTATTGGCGATTATACAACGCCTGCATCGGTAGAACGTGTTGCAGGCCTAACTGAATTTGTTGAGCAACATGAAGATATAAACTTTATAGGAAAAGAGGTTGCCAATTGGTCTGAACAGGAAAGTTACACAAAAACCTTAGCATTTATGGAGTTTGCTCCTGAGATCAATATTATATGGTGCGCCAATGATGCAATTGGGTTTGGTGCAAAAAGAGCATTACAAGTGCACATAAGGTCATTGTTGGTGGGATGAATTGGGACTCTGTACCAAAAGGTATCAAAGCGTTGGGTATAACATTGGGTGGCCATGTGTTATTAGGTGCCTATGCACTTATTAATATAGTTGATCATCATAATGAAAATACTCGAGTTCCCCTAAATCATTCATATTTATCCATATTCAGTAACCTTACTACTGAAACCATACCTCTTGTAAAGCACATAAATGAAACTGATTTAGCCGACATTGATTTTGCTCAATTTAGTAAAACAGCCTCAGATCCGAGGCCATTTACAGTAGATAACCTCGTCAAAGCCCTTAATAAATAACACTGTAAAGGGGATTTACAGCCCTTTACAGTAACTCTCCGTTTTCCAGTAAAATAGCTAACTATTGTCGATTCGATAGCCATAGCGGCTGATAAGGCGCAAGTTCAATACTTTGTTGCCCCTGCTCTATTGCCTGAGCAGAAATAAGTTCAAACCACTGCTCAGTATCAATTAAGTTCAGATCAGCTAATAGCAGAGTCTGAGGCTCATCGCTAATGTTATAAACACAAAAAACACTTTGCCTACGGTCTATACTTTGACGCCAAAAACCAAATAAAGCACCGGTTAAATGTAAGGTAAATTGCGTCGCATTAGGGTGAAAAGCATCTTGCTGCTTACGAATAGCCAGTAAATTATTGATTTGAGTAAACACGTGATAATGATGACTTGATTGATCGGCAAGCTTTTCAAGTAGTGCCGACTCTTGCCAACGATGACGGTTAATACAGCGGTTATGCTGGCTATTTTCAAAGCGTTCATAATCATTGGTGGTACCAAGTAAACTATGAATATAAAGCCCAGGAATGCCTTCGAGGGCAAACATAATAGCATGAGCACAGGTAAAACGTTGTAAGCCCCACTTATCCACGCCTTTATGAGTGCCTTGTAAGGCATCAAATAACGCAATATTAAGTTCATAGGGTGAGCTGGTGCCATTATTCGCTGTGCGCATTGACACCTTTGCGCCAAAGCGACTAACCGTATTGACCATTTGCCCTAGTTCATCCTCGTCAAGCAACCCTTCGACAGGACGTAAGCCAATTCCATCGTGAGAAGCTATAAAATTAAAGTAGGCAGTACCATTTTGCGCTGGCGGCATGCTCATCATCCAATGTTTGAGCGCTTTACTGTCACCACTGAGCAAGGTATGTAATAACAAAGGCGGCAATGAAAAGTTATAAATACAATGTGCCTCATTGGCATTACCAAAGTAAGATAAATTTTCACGATTAGGAATGTTTGTTTCAGTGATTATAACTGCACTTGGCTCCACATGCTCTATTAGCGTTCGCAGTAATCTGATCACTTCATGTGTTTGCGGTAAATTAATGCAAGAAGTATTAAGTTCTTTCCATAAAAAAGCCACAGCATCAAGGCGAAATATCTTTATACCATTATCCAAGTAATGGCGAATAATACCTACAAATTCATTAAGCACTAATGGATTAGCAAAATCTAAGTCAACTTGATCTGGGCTAAATGTGCACCAAACATGGCGCTCCCCTAGTGCCGTTTGCACTGTATTAAGTAGCGGTGATGTTCTTGGTCGCACAACGTCAGATAGATCGTCATTTAAGCTAGCTGTTTTAAAGTAGCTTAACCCCGGCTCTTTGCCCTGAATAAAGTTTTCAAACCAACGACTGCGACTAGAGCAGTGGTTGATCACTAAATCAGCCATTAGCTTTACATCTTGAGCTATTCCTTGAATATCATCCCAACTACCAAGAGATTCATTCACTTGTACATAGTTCATTACCGAAAAGCCCTCATCAGAGCTATAAGGATAAAAAGGTAATATATGCAACGCGTTAATCGTTCCCGCACACTGGTTTTTCATAAACCGATGAAGGGTATGTAACGGTGGTTCACTCGGTACCGCAACTGCTTGATCTGCATCGCGATAACGCATAATTGAATCGCCATAAGCAATCAAAATTACATCTTGCTGATCCCAGCGGTTTTTATGCGGCGTAGGGTCTCGAACCGGGTCGTCTCTTAACATGGTAGTGATCAACATGCTTGCAAGCGCATCAATACTCATACATAAGTCAACACCCTCATATATACTCGTCAGGTGCTGTTCAACCCGTTGTTCAAATAACGCTTTACTCATTACCCTACCCCGTTGTTTATACTAATTTTTAATTATTTATCTGTAATTACTTCTCTGCTTAAGTATTATTATGAAAACTCTTTATTATCAAGCTCTACTGCTTCTTCTAAACGCGCAAACACATCTGGCATTGCTGAAGCAACTCGGTTCCAGCTTGGCACAAATGGCGCTTCCATTGGATACTGTAAAAAATGCTCACCTGCGTTCATAATGTTTTGCGCAAACATTTCTACTGCTTTTTCTTCTTGATGAATATCGAGTTTTAAGCCGTTCATCATGGCATCGTTATGATAAGTTTCAATAAAATCCAGTGCGATACGATAATAAGTTGCTTTAAGTGACCGAATGGTTTCCGTGGTAAATGTCACTCCTTGCGTGGCTAACTTACGAAACAGCGCTTTGGTGATATCTATCGACATTTTTGACAAGCCAGCCGCTTGATTATCCAGTGACAGCGCTTGGTGTTTATGATCATAGTTATCTGCAATATCTACTTGGCACAAGCGATTGTGTGAGTAGTTACGGTACATTTCAGACAGTACGCCAATCTCTAAGCCCCAATCGCTAGGAATACGAATATCGTTGAGCACATCACGGCGAAACGAAAATTCCCCCGCCAGCGGATAACGAAATGAATCCATATATTCAAGGTAGTCAGTGCTGCCTAAAATGGTTTTAAATGAACGCAATAAAGGAGTAACGAGTAAACGCGATACACGGCCATTGATCTTGCCATCAGCAGTACGAGGGTAAAAGCCTTTACAAAATTCATAGTTAAAGCGCGGGTGAGCAACTGGATAAATTAATCGCGCTAATAAACTACGGTCATAAGTTAAAATATCACAATCATGCAGTGCTATTGACTCAACTTTTGCCGTTGCCAATTTATAACCCATGCAGTACCACACATTACGGCCTTTGCCGAGTTCACGCGGCGCGACGCCTAACGCTTGCAACTCTTTATCGAGTGCTTGCAAACGTGGCCCTTCGTTCCAAAGCACGCGGTGATGTTGGTCAAGCTCTGCAAAAAATTGTAATGCATGACGATACTGACTCTCATCGGCCCTGTCTAAGCCAATCGTAATTTGCGACAAATAAGGAACATGTTTCAATTCTTGCACAATATTTTGTAATGCAGAGCCCTCAAGTTCACTGTACAAGGAGGGTAAAATCAAGCCCATTGGCCGTTGTTTTGAAAAGCTAACGAGTTCAGCTTCTAGATCAGCCAGCGGACGGTCGGCAATATTATGTAATGTTGTTATGATGCCATTTTGGTAAAAATCAGCCATGTGATTGCTCCTGTTTAGACGCTAATTGCGCTTTGATAACACTTAGATCTGCTACTTCATCGAGCCAACCTTGTGGGGCTGGGTGTTCACTAACACGCCATGGTTTGTGGGATAATTTTGCCTTGGCTTTACTGGCAGGATTATTAATTAAAATCGCGATATCTGCGGCATCCAACATCGCCATATCATTTTGGCTATCACCCAGTGCAATAGTGGTGAAAGCATGACGACAATGTTTTTTAAATTGCTCTACTAACCAGTTTTGCGCTTTACCTTTATTGGTACTGCGATTTAAATGAATAAAACGCCCGCCTATTAACACTTCATAACCAAGCGGTTTTATTGCTTCTAAAAAGTCAAGTAGCTGTTGCTCTGTGCCTTGCCAAAAAAGCGGATCTGAATATTCACGAATACGGGCAAGTTCGCTTTGTGCTAGGCTCAAGTCTGTTATCTGACTGACTTCTTGCGCTGATAATTGACTGAACAAACGGTAATAAGCACTAAACTCGCTACCGTATTCAAGTAATTCACTGTACAACTGTTTATTGGTTGGCGACAGCGCATAACGCCAGTGTTCATCCAGCTCTTCGCAGCCAATTGGTTTTAATGAAAAATAATTTTTTGGAATATATACAGCCCCGCCATTTTCAATAATAAACGGCTGGTTTAACCCAAGTGATTTTTGCAGTGCGATTACCTCTGCAAACGTTTTGCTGGTATTAAAAACTACAGCGATACCTGCGCGACTCAATTGGCTTAAAAACGGAGCAATCTCAGTACATTGGTAATCGTTATGATCAAGTAACGTACCGTCTAAATCAGTGAAAATAAGTGGCATTGCAACATCATCAGCGCGAAGCTTCATGGCACTAATATCACGTACTTTATCTAGGCTCAGTAATGCATCGACTTGCTCTGGTAACTGAGTTAAATTTTCTCGCGTAATACGTTCAAAATGAGAAATAAATCGCACTAATTGTTGCTCATCGAACGTTCCTTGGCCTCGTCCTTTATGCGACAGTAATTTTTGCTCTTGCTCTAATCGCCACCCATATACGTCGGCAAATGACGGTGCTTTTAGCATCACGGTATAATCAATCATTGCAAAAATATCTTGGTATTCATTCGCTAAACAACTGTTTACACAGCGTCGCCAAATACCTTCAGGATCCTCGTATTGTTCTAATTGATTAACTGATTGATGTAATTGATAAGGTTGTTGCGCTATGCTACCAACACACCAACCTTCAAAAAAAATGATATCAACAGGCTGTTTATTAGTAGGCCATAACGCTTGCGTAACTGGATCATCGGTTTGTTTATCAAACTGTGGCAAAGGCACCCCTACTTCACCTGCAAGTAACGCGGTAAAAGTCTGCTGCATAAGTGCTGTATCATGGGTACCTGGCACACCACGCGTTGCAAATAACGGATGTACATCTTTACTTAATTGTTGACGATGCGCGTGGCTGTGATAAAAATCATCAATCGACATCGCAATACTATTAAACGCTGTATTACAGTTGATCCAAGTAACTAAAAAATCTGCTAATGTCGTTTTACCTGAGCCTTGGCAACCATTGATTGCCACCAGCATTGGACCATCAGTTGGTTTGCTGTGGAGAATATCTTCAGCGAGTGGGACGAAATACTGTTCACTCAAATACTGATATTTGAGTGGCAGCTGATGTTTTGCTAAAAATGGGGTGATATCCACAATATTTGTCTCTTGCATTAAACGCTCCTGATCAGTATGACACTGTTAATGAGGTAAATGCAGTTACTAGACCAGTTTTATAACTTTATATTTTTTAGTTAGTTAAAAAAATAGCGCATATTAAATGCGCTATTTTGGTGCAAATCATTAGCTGAATGTGCAAAATATTACGTTGGCTTATCAGCCTTTGGTAACACTAAATTAAGCACTATGCCTAAAATAGCGCATAGGCTCACGCCTTGTAAGCTAAATTCGTTGCCACCGATATGCATACCACCAATGCCACACACTAAAATGAGTGCCACAATACTGAGGTTACGTGGAGCCGTTAAGTCTTCTCCACTTTTCACTAACGAATTTAAACCCACCACAGCAATTGAGCCAAACAGCAAAATCATGATCCCCCCCATCACAGGTACTGGTATGGTTTGCAAACCAGCGCCCATTTTAGCCACAAACGCTAAAATAATGGCGATAATGGCAGTCCACATCATCACTTTAGGATTAAAGTTACGCGTAAGCATCACTGCACCGGTGACCTCTGAATAGGTGGTATTAGGTGGCCCGCCGAATATAGACGCTGCAGTAGTAGCTAATCCATCACCAAACAAGGTGCGATGTAAGCCCGGTTTTTTCAAATAGTCTTTATTGGTGACTTGGCTAATCGCCATCATATCGCCAATATGTTCAATAGCGGGGGCTATTGCCACCGGCACCATAAATAACACCGCTTGCCATTTAAACTCAGGCCAAGTAAAAGCTGGCATTGCAAACCACGGTGCATTAGTAACAGCATCAAATTGCACGATCCCTAAATATAGCGATAAACTGTAACCTGCGATGACTCCAGCTAAGATAGGGATCAGCTTAAATACACCTTTGCCCCATACCGCGAAAATTAGCGTCACTAACAACGAAAATGCCGCCACCCAAATGGCTTGCTCGTACGCAATCAACTGAATTGAACCATCGCCGCTTTTACCCATTGCCATATTAACTGCAACAGGTGCCAGTGCTAAACCAATTACCATGATCACCGGACCGACCACAACTGGTGGTAATATTTTATGCAGGGTAGCTACACCTTTTAATTTCACTAATAGACTTAACAACATATAAGCCCCGCCTGCAGCCATTAAGCCCCCCATTGTGGCAGGCACACCCCATAGCTGCACGCAGGCAATAATAGGGGCGATAAACGCAAATGATGAAGCTAAAAATATCGGCACCTGACCTTTAGTTACCAAATGGAACAGCAAGGTACCAATACCAGCCGTAAAAAGTGCCACATTTGGATCAAGCCCCGTTAATAAAGGAACTAACACCAAGGCACCAAAGGCGACAAATAACATTTGCGCCCCAGTTAAAATTGTTTTGATTGAAAAGGTAGAGTTATCCACTGTTAGACAGTACCAAAAATTTTATCGCCAGCATCACCAAGACCAGGAATTATATAGCCTTTCTCATTTAAGTGGCTGTCTAATGATGCGGTAAAAATCTCTACATCAGGATGAGCTGCAAGGGTTTTTTCAACCCCTTCAGGTGCGGCAACCAATACAATCACTTTAATTTCTTTACAACCCGCTTTTTTCAGCATATCGATAGTCGCAATCATCGAGCCCCCAGTTGCGAGCATTGGATCAATAACGAGGCTCAAGCGCTCATCAATTTTGCCTACTAACTTTTCAAAGTAAGGAATTGGTTCTAATGTTTCTTCATTACGTTGCAGGCCCACAACACTGACTTTTGCAGCAGGCAGTAACTGCATAACACCATCCATCATGCCAAGGCCAGCACGTAAAATTGGCACAACAGTAATTTTTTTACCTTTGATGTGTTCAACATCTAATTGATTACCATCCCAACTGGTAATTGTTACTTTTTCCAGTGGCAGGTTTTTAGTCGCTTCATAGGTTAATAATGTACCCACTTCAGACGAAAGCTCACGGAAACTCTTAGTACTAATGCCATATTCTCGCATAAGGCCAAGTTTATGTTGAACAAGTGGGTGGTTAATTACATGAATAGTCATAATAGCGCCTAAAAGAAAAATAAATTGCGCTTATTTTAGCTTAAAAAATTCCATCAGACTTTAAAAAAGCATGATCAGTGCAATAAAAAAATTATTTTATGTTCCTAATACAGCGCTTTATCTCATTTAATCCGATAATTGTCATTTTCAACGCAACTACACTATAATAATAGCTATGAATAATTTGCTCACATAGGTTTTATGTCAAAGTTTGTTATTGGGCTCTTGATTGGTATTTTAGCAATAATGCCTTCATTAGCGATGGCTAAAAAACCATTAAAGGTGCAAATGATGACCGACTTTGCATCACAGGAAAATGATGATCCATTTAACATAGCCACTCAATTTTTGCTCGATATTGAAAAGCAGCTCAATGGTGCAATCGCGTTAAACTTTATCACAGCGAGTAGATTAAGGGAGTGGCAACAATTGCATGCAATGAAAGATGTGTGTTTGTACAATAAAGTCAAAACACCTGATCGCCTTGAAAATGCATTATTTAGTACCTCCCCAATTATGGCTTTTCCGGCCAACCGCTTAGTGGTGTATAATCATCCAGAACTGCCTGAAAATATTAGTTTAAATGATGCGGTAAATAAATATAATCTCACCATCGGCATTGCTTCAGGGCGTTCATATGGTCACGAAATAGATAATTATATTACCAAGCATCCTAAATCATTTATGAGCTTAGGCGGCACAACAGGTGCTTATCGCCTTAGTCAAATGCTATTTCAAAATAAGTTCGATGCCGTTATTGAATACAGATCGGTGTTTACTTCTCGTCACGGTACAGATCCAAGCACAGAAAATATCCGCTATCTCAGCCTAGACGACACGAATCAAACAGTGTTTGGCTATATTGCATGCTCGCAGTCAGAACAAGGAAAGCAAGTGATTGCATTATTTGATCAAGCATTACAAACGCCTGAAATTCAGAAAATAATCATTAGTAGTCACACACAAATATTTGCACCGCCGGAGCAGGCGCTGATATTACACGCATTACAAGATGCTTTTAACGTAGCAATACCTGCACGCTGATTTAGTTGTTTAAAATTTGCTCCATCACCCAACTAGTATGTGCGGCCGAATGACCTGTTGACGGATGTGTAATATTTTCAAATAATGACGAGGCCATATTTTGCACATGATATTGTTGAACATGAGGCGGGTTTTCAATGCTCAGTTGTTGCTGACCACTTTCGTTAATAACCGTAATTGCTTGCTCATCAAATACGCTAAAGCTGATCTCGCCCTTTTCACCGTATAAAGTAACAACATCAAAACGAGAAAAACCACCAAAGTTCCAACTTCCTGAGCCGGTAATACCGTTTTTATGCTGCCAACACGCAGTGATTGCATCAAAAGCGCCATATAAGTTTTGCTGGTTTGTCGCCAGTCCTTTCACTTGTTCATAATCACCAAATAAGTAACCAAATAAGTAACCAAATAAATCGAGACCATGGCTGGCTAAATCATCAAAATAACCTCCTGGTGCGATAGTTTTATCGGTACGCCAATTGTAAACACCTGATCTATCTTGCTCGCTGGAGGCTTTACTTAAGTGCCAATTAATATGTCGCACCTGGCCGATTTCGCCCGTGTCAATCAGGCTTTTTACTTTATTAAAGCGCGGTAAAGAACGTCGATAATACGCGACGAACAAGGGAACATTTTTACTGCTGAAAGCTTCAAGAATAACTTCACTGTGAGCCAATGTAGGCGCCAGTGGTTTTTCAATACAACATGGTTTGCCCGCAGCAGCAACTTTTAGCGCAAGCTCCATATGGCTATCTGGAGGCGTTGCGATATACACGGCATCAATATCAGAACTTACTATCAATTCATCGGCCGTTTTAAATACCATAGGTACGTTATGGCATTTTGCGTAATCTTCAGCAAGTGCGGTATCTCGTCGAGTAACGCCTTGCAACACAAAACCTTTCGTATTTTTATACGCTGGGCCACTTTTCACCTCGGTTACAGCGCCACAGCCAATCATTCCCCAACGGATCTGTTTCGTCATTCTACGTTACCCCAAAATTTGTTTTTGTAATTTGAAATTGCATATAAGCATTAATTTTTACGTGTTCTGGACTCCAGCCCATTAAAAATCGGTAAAAGTCAGCCCATACAACTGGCCACAAGGTTTGCCATTCGTTAATAGCAGCATGGCTATATGCGCTTTTATCAAATATGTGCATGGCGTTGGCAAAATATTTAAAGTAATCGGCTAAGTAATCATCAGCTCTTTGTTGTAATTGCTGTTCATTTAAACAACTACCCAAAAAGTACATAACGTCAATAACACCTACTCCAGCGCCAACATATTGAAAGTCATATCCTAAAACTTCCATAGTCGAACTATTAACAGCGAAGTTCGCAAGTTTTGCATCACCATGAATAAGCGTTTGATACTGACATGCCCGAATAGTTTGATCGATGCTGTGTGCTTGTTGCTTGATAGCACAATCTGCCATTTTTTCATACTCGTCTGGCCGAGTAGCTAAATGCCAATAACTCCCCTGCGACCATAAGCCATCAGCTTTGACTTGAAAATGAAAAGCATGAAAATACGCCAACCACTTAATAATGGCTGTAACATGTGTATGGATTGGTTTTGCGTTTACAAAGCCACTCTCTGTAAAATCAGCAAACACTAAGACTTTGTGCTGTTCATGTTCTATGGCATTAAAACACCTTAAAGCACCTGCTCTAGATGGTAATCGCGTCGCATAATGCTGATACCAATAAAATTCGACTTCATACGAGTGACGCTTTCGGTTAATTGCAAACTCAGTTTGCGAAATTCGCGGATGATTTATGTGATCGGGCACACTAATCGCTTTAATGACGCAGGCTTTACCGTCTAAACGACAACGCACTATTTCACCACAGCCACTCCATAAAGCAGTGATTGTTTCAGTGATTTTAATATTTTTATAATGAAGACCAATTAATGGCAGATAAAAAGACATACGCACCAATATTCATAAAACACTTAGTATGACATAAACATTTTAAGATTAAAGCGCTTACAGGCAACGCAGAACACTACTTAACTACATGTTAGCAATCATTATCTTTTGCCAGCTTACAATTTCAACATAATGTAAACCAATGCATTGATTGAAACGTATCAATCTGCACCAGTTATTAAACGAGTAATATATGTTTTCATTCTTTAAGAAAGACCCAACTAAAAAGCTACATAAGCAGCTTTCTATGAAACTAGAACAAGCCATGCATGCCCAACGTAATGGCGATATACGCAAATACTCAGAACTATCCTTTGAAGCAGACCAAATAGACAAACAAATAATAGAGATAGAAAAACAAAACAAGTAAATATAATATTTAGCCCGCAGTCTAAAATTATGAAATGGGGCTTTTTATTGAGCCCCGTGAATCGTGGTTGAGTCAATTCATACAAATCAGCCCTTTACACAAACTCATCCACACTATTTCAACTACTTATCCTGACACCTAATGGTGCTGGGCTAGATTAAATGGAATGCACGCAAAGAAAATCCAAGCGCTTGGTAGTTATGGAATTTTATTTACATCGCGAGAAAAGTTGAGACACAGAGCAGCTCCTGCGTCATTATGACTTATTAACCATCTAAACAGCAGCGCATTATTTTACCTCAACCACTCCAAAGCGCCGTGACTTTTCCTATAATTTTAATATTTTGATATTTTGATATTTTGATATTTTGATATTTT
>NZ_JACJEY010000075.1:0-16419 GCF_014164295.1 Pseudoalteromonas sp. SG43-7 | reverse complement strand
TCCGTGGAGGCCAGTAATGCGATTATCGAAGGCGAGTACACAGTGAATGTCAGTGTGACAGACTCCGCAGGCAATACCGGCACCGATAGCGAAACTGGGGTGATAGATACAACCGCGCCAAGCGTTACCATCGATGCACCGGCATTGACGAATGATAATACGCCAGTGGTGACAGGCACATCGGATCTAGCCAGCAGTGACATTGCGATTACCTTTACGGATGCTAATGGCAGCCATACCGTGACAGTGCAAACCAATGCCAGTGGTAATTGGAGTGCCGAGGCCACGCAACCGCTGGTTGATGGTGCATACACAGTGACTGCCAGTATCACCGACGATGCAGGCAATACAGCCAGCGCCAGTGACAACGGCGTGGTGGATACCATCGCCCCAGAACTGAGAATTATACCTTCCTTCTTACTTGGCAATTTAGTATCGCTATCAGGTGATTCAGACTTACCAGCAGGAAGCACCATCACTATCACGGAACATTTAGTGGGAGGGTTAATTGGTGCAAGTTATACGGCAACTACAGATACTGATGGTAATTGGCAATTACTTAACTTAACGGTGCCATTACTTAACCTTGCCTATGTTACTGCCAGCGCAACTGATGCAGCAGGAAATATTAGTACGGTCAGCACACTCGATTTTGATAACGTAGCACCTGATTTAACGGTCAGTGTTGACGCGTTGAGCAACGACACAACGCCAGTTATTTCAGGTGATACGGATATGGGTCAAGGCACTGTGATTAATTTGACAGTGGTTGATAGTGATAATGTCAGCCAAACATTTACCGCAGTGGTACAGGCTGATCAAACCTGGTCAGTATCTGTGCCGCAAGCTATTGCACAGGGAACCTATACCGTTACTGCCTCTGTGCGCGATGGGGTTGGTAATTTGACTACTGAGCAAACGACTGGAGTGATTGATAGTGTGGCGCCAAGTTTATTTATCGATAATTTAGCGCCAACAGCAAATACTGCCCCAACAATAACTGGCAGCAGTAATGAAATAGGCGGAGATGTATCGGTCACAATTGCAGGACAAACGTTGCAAGCGACAGTGGCAAGTAATGGCACTTGGCAAGTAACGCTACCAAGTGCATTGACTGATGGTGATTACACGGTTGATGTAACGATCACCGATGATGCAGGTAATCAACAAACGGCATCTGCGACACTGACCATAGATAGCACGACACCAGTGCTTACAATCACAGCCCTTGGAGTGGGCAACGATGCGACGCCAACAATTTCTGGTACGTCAACAGAGCCGCAGGGAACTGAAGTGGCTATCGTGTTGGTTGATGCAAACGGTGACACTCAGCAATTTACAGCACTAGTGCAAGCCGATGGCAGTTATTCAGCAACTCCAACCGCTGATATTGCTGATGGTGACTACATTGTTACGGCTACTATTACTGATGCCGCTAACAATATAGGCACAGTTCAAGGTAATGGCACGGTTGATACATTAGATCCTAGTTTAACCTTGAACGGACTAGGCACATTTAATGATAGTACACCGATGATTTCAGGGAGTAGTGATGAAATAGGCGCCACGGTAACAGTGAATGTCAATGATGACTCAAACAGTTATCAACTAACTGCTGTTGTACAAGCAGATGGCAGCTGGTCAGTTCAAGTTATTGATGCATTAAACGATGGCGCAATTACTATTACGGCTAATGTGAGTGACACTGCTGGCAATCAAGCATCGGCTTCAAGTAACGCAACATTGGATACTAATGCGCCGACTATCTCGATTGCGAGTTTACAAGCAACGATGGATACAACACCAACTATCTCTGGTACCACCGATGCCAGAGATGGTACGAATGTAACGATTGAAATTATTGCCTCGGGCATTGTTGTGCAAACATTGACTACTCAAGCTTTGGCTGGGCAATGGACTATTGATGTCAGTAATGCACTTGTTGAAGGCAGCTATACTGTGAATGCAGTTGTCAGCGAGGACGGTTTAACTGGCTCGTCAAGTACTAGCCTAGCAATAGACTTAACCGCACCAACATTGGCTGTCAATTCGCCTAGTATTACAAATGATACAACACCATTAATTAGTGGCACATCAGATGCTGCGCAAGGCACTGTAGTTGAATTATTGATCACTGATAGTACTGGCACAGAGCAATCTGTGCAGGCAACAGTTAAAGCAAATGGTACATGGTCTGTAGCGCTTGGAAGTGCGCTTGCAGAAGGAAGTTATAGCATTGCTGCAACTATCACTGACATTGCTGGGAATAGCAATTTGGCTCAAACAACAGGTGAAATAGATTTAACTCCACCAACAGTGTTGATTGATCCATTAAGCAGCACCGCAGATAAAACCCCAATTGTTTCAGGGGGAGCTGTGGGGGCTGTTGCTGGCAACACCGTTGCTGTTACTTTTACTGACGCACAAGGGGCTAGTCATACCATTAATACAACACTCGCAGCAGATTTAACATGGCAAGTCGAAGCATCCCAAGCACTTGCGGAAGGCGCTTACTCAGTCACTGCTGTGGTCACCGATACTGCGGGTAATGCAGGGCAACTAACCGCTAATGCTGTTATAGATAGTATTGACCCTGAGATCACAATTGATCAAAGTAGTTTGATATTAACACAAGACACAACGCCACTTATTAGTGGGACATCTGATGAAGCGAATGCCACTGTTGAGGTGACCTTTACTGACGCAAGTGGTACTGAACAGGTTGTAACAGTTACTACGGATGCTCAAGGTGATTGGCAAGCAGCTGCAAATACCGCGTTAGCTGAAGGTGTTTATTCCGTAAAAGCAACAATCACTGATATGGCGGGTAATCAAGGAGAAGACAGTAAAACGGGCGGTGAAGTCGATATTACACCACCTGCACTTACGATTGTCCCTTCTTTCCTTCTAGGCAGTTTGGTTTCCTTATCTGGCACATCAGATTTACCTGAAGGCAGTGTTGTTACCATTACAAACCATTTAGTGGGAGGCGCTGTTGGTTTACCTTACACTGCAACGGTTGATGCGAACGGTGATTGGAGCGTATTGAATTTATCGGTATCATTACTGACACTAGCTTACGTTGAAGCCTCGGCAACCGATGCGGCTGGCAATACCACGACTATTAGTACTTTGGATTTTGATAATACGGCGCCTGAACTAACGTTATCTACCCCTGCATTGACGATGGATAGCACCCCAACTATTAGCGGAACCACTGATTTAGGTGAGGGAGCGCAAGTAACATTGGTGGTAACTGGTCAAGGAGTTGCAACACAAACCTTTAGCGCGACAGTGCAAGCGAATGGCAGTTGGTCAGTTAATGTACCGCAAGACTTAGGTGATGGACAATATACGGTTCAAGCGAGTGTGCGCGATGGAGTCGGCAACCTAACTGAGCAGACGGCCAGTGGTGTAATTGATACTACCGCGCCAACACTCACTATAAATCCTTTATCAATTACCAGTGATGCGACTCCAACGATTAGCGGTACAAGTAATGAGTTAGGAGCAACGGTAACCGTAACCATTGATGGCCAAACACTAACAACTTTAGTAAATGGATCTGGCTTATGGCAAGTCACTACAACGACTCTTACTGATGGCGATTATAATATTAATGCGACTGTGAGTGACAGTGCAGGTAACAGTATCAATCAAACAGCGAACCTAAGTATAGATACAGAAGCACCAGAGTTAACTATAGCGCCATTATCATTATCTAATGATAGTACGCCAACCATAAGTGGTAATTCAAATGAGCCACAAGGAAGCACAGTTTCTATTACTGTGGTGGATAGTAATGGTAATACTCAAAATTTAATTGCTACTATAGATAGTAATGGTAATTGGCAAGCCACGGCAGCAGCTTTACCTGATGGCACATTCACAGCAACAGCGTCAGTGACAGATAGTGCGGCCCTGACTACAACAGCTTCAACAACAGCTGTGATCGATACCAGTGCGCCAACTATTTCGGTTGATTCTATAGGGACTATAAATGTAGCCACCCCTCAACTCAGTGGTTTAACTAATGAGCCTGCAGGTACGCAATTGAGCGTCACAGTTACCGATAATAATTCCAGTTATACTTATACGACGCAAGTACAAGCCGATGGCAGTTGGTCAATTAATGTTACAGATTCACTGGTTGACGGCACTATCACAGTCGCTGCAAGTATTACTGATTTAGCGGGTAATTCAACAACCTCAACGTCGGTAACTGGATTATTGAATACCAGTGCACCAAGCATTGCAATTGTTGCTCCTGCAGATACCAATGACACAACTCCCAATTTCAGTGGCAGTAGTGACGCTGTCGATGGCAGTGCAGTCGTTGTTACAGTAACGGATAGCGCGGCCCAGACACAAACTTATAATACAACAGTAGTCGATGGTTTGTGGATTGTCTTAGTTACTCAAGCTCTTAGCGAAGGTATTTATACTGTTACAGCGACAGTCACTGAAGCAGGGCTAACAGCAGATGCTAGTGTTAGCGGTTTAGTTGATATTACTGCACCGGTATTGACTATTAATGAGCCTGGTACTAGTGGCGATGCAACACCTGTAATATCGGGTAGCACTGATGCGGGAGTCGGTTCAATAGTTACCATAGTACTAGTTGATAGCTTAGGTACTACAGATACAGTTACTGCTATGGTACAAGCTGGGGGAGTATGGAGTGTTGCATCAAATCAAATACTGGCTGAAGGGAGTGTCGCAATTACCGCCTCGGTTAATGATAGTGCAGGTAATCAAGGTAGCAATACCGCGACACTAATATTAGATTTAACGGGTCCTGTTATTGCTATTGATGTAATCAGTGACACAAATGATTTAACACCTCAGATCACCGGCACAGTAACTGGTGCACCTGGAAATAGCCAAGTTACTGTATTGTTTACTGATGCGGCAGGTAACACGCAAACGGTTACAACCACAACTGCGAGTAACGGTAATTGGTTAATTGAACCAAATACAGCACTTGCAGCGGGTAGTTATACTGTGGATGTGACCGTGCAGGATGAATACGGTAATGCCACCACGGTACAAGAATCAGGTGTTATTGATACGGTTGCTCCGACTATTGCCATTACGAGTGGGCTGATATTAACCAATGATGCGACACCTGAAATCAGCGGCACATCGAGTGAAGCTGGGCGCACAGTCACGCTGATATTTGATAATGGTATAGCGCAAACATCAGTAACAACTACTACGCAAGGCGATGGTAGTTGGAGTATTTCACCAAACGATATTCTGCTTGATGGCAGTTATACCGTCAGTGCAACAGTGTCAGATATTGCTGGGAATACCACTGCTACCTCTGCGATGACAGGTCTTGAGATAGATACTATCCCGCCATCACTTACGAACATAGATACAAATAGTATATTGTTAGGCCTAGTTGTGACAGGTTTTGATGGTGAAACTGATGCTGAAGATGGAGCTATTGTAAGGCTTGATAATGCGCTGGCACTCGGGATCACCTTATTAAGTGATGGTGGGGCTGTTGTAAATAATGGCACATGGAATATCGGCATTGTTGATGTAAATTTGGCCGATTTACTTGGCGCAGGCTTAAGCGATGCTCGCTTTAGCATTACAGATTCAATCGGTAATATAAGAGTGGTTGATATTAATGGTCAGGACCTTGAGATAAATGGAGTGGATGTTAGTTCTGCAGGTGTTGAACCTAGCGCTGAATTCAGTGGCAGTGATAATAGTACTGAATTATTATCATCAAACGATGATAGTATTGATTTAAGTAAAATTAGCAGTGTTGCTCCGGTATCTGAATTAACACCACAACTGAGTCAATTAACAGTTGCAGATCTTCTTGCAGAGAGTGAACAAAATAACTTGCTCGCACTCGATCCTGTGAGTGAGAGTAATAGTCTGGTGTTTACAGCACAGCAGAAAGCTACTGCGGAGCCTGCTCTTGATGTGCAAAATCAATCAGAGGAAATGATTAAGAAATTAATCGAAAGCGGCAATAATCAAATTGATAGTTAATTATTGTTAAGCAAAAGATATAAGGCGCGGGTTGTCCCGCGCTTAATCACTTTCGAGATAATTTTAAATAGGGAAAGAAAAATAATAAAGGGAATTTTGTAAAACTAAAAGTAGGAGTCAAATTATGCTTTTAAGTTATGGACGATCTTACTGTTACCATGAACAACACTACCATCTTGGTCATATGTTGTAGAGGTTGGCACACCAATCAAAATGTCTTTTAATTGTTTTACTGTTAATTGTGCATGGTGGGCTGCATGAGCATTAACGTCATTCTTCTTTTTACATGACTCTAATAGCTTATGCACATCACTCGTTAAGCTTGTTACTTCGTCAGATTCAACGTCATTACCTGCAAATAAGGCTTTGAGTTCTTTATCTAACGTTTGAATTTGACTTAAAAAGGTAAGTTTTTGTTTCGCGATATCTTTAAGGCCCTCGCCACGACGGGAGGCTATAGCGGTTAATTCATCTTCTAAGATATCAGCAAGGGATGTTAAGCAATTTAGCTGCATAACAAGTTTAGAACTGATCAAACTGGTGTGATCAGCCATACACATCAAACTCAAATGCAGCGATATTTTTAGCTAGCTTTTCAGCATCGATTTGATATTTACCTTCAGTAATTGCTTTTTTTAGCTCAGCCACTTTGTTGCTATCAAAACCAGAAGATTGCTGTGCTTTATCTTGCAAAGATTTTAATTGTTGCGCTTGTGGCGTTAAGCTTACTGAGTCAGCAGTCGCTTTTGGCGTAGTTGCTTGCGCAGTATTAGCATTATTATTTTGTAAATCAATTTTTTGCTGTTTAGCATTGGTCAACACATTAGCCTGTTGCTGACCTTTATTTACTTGGCTTACCATGATTTTAACCTATACATTATCCAACACATGCCTTGTTATCGGCAACCATGTTAGAAACTTTAGCACAAATACGAAAATTTAAATAATTACCTGCACAGACTCAACACCATCAACGCGGGCATTTAAAACTTTCCCTGACTTTGCATTTTTAACCTTTACCTGCTCTCCTAAAGTACCATCTTCTAGGGCTAAACCGGAAGTTTTTATTTTCAATCCTCGAATTATTGCAAAAATAGTGACATTATCGCCTTTGCAGACCATACAGATTTGATTTAATGCAACAGGGTAACCACTGCGGATATTACGTTTGCTGCGGCTACCAATCAGCAGCTCTTGATTTTGTAAATACTGCGCTCTTACGAAATGTTTTGGTTTCATAATCAAACGTAAATGATGAGCTTCAATAACCTCCCCGCGACTTAAATTTTCAGTGGCTATAATCACAGGGGTGAGTTCAATCATACGTACATGAACATATTGACTCCAACCATTGAGGTCATCACATTTTATTTGTACGGTTATTTGGCGATTAAATGGCGGCTCAGTAGGAATATTAAATGCAAGGTCGCTGTTGCAGCCACGATCAGGTATCCGACTATCCAATGTTAGAGCATTGAGTTCCTTATCATCGGCGGTATTAGGGTCTAATTGATCATAGACATGGGATACAGCAAGTTCTTGCAATTGTTCTTTGCTATATGTTTGTGCATACAGTGGAGTAACTAGGCATAAGCTAGCAAGAAAATAAAAAACACTGTATCTTCGGCTTTTTTTTAACAAACTCATAATGTTTCGACTATGCTTATGGTTGAAAACAGGGTATAAATATTTAGCGTCAATAAACAGACGCTCCCGTGTAGTTATGTAGCTTTACAGAAAGAAAGCAATTATTGTTCCGTTCTTATTCGCTTTCTTCAGGAGATTGAAATGGCAGGCATTTTAGACTCAGTTAACCAACGTACTCAATTGGTTGGGCAAAACCGTCTTGAATTATTATTATTCAAGCTAAGAGGGCGGCAGCGCTTTGGTATTAATGTGTTTAAAGTGAGAGAAGTACTGCAATGCCCTCCTTTAACAAACATGCCGAAGTCGAATGCCTATGTAAGAGGTGTCGCACATATACGTGGGCAAACTATTTCTGTTATTGATTTATCAATGGCTGTAGGTGGCCCTGCGATCGAGAATATTAAAGATAGTTTTATTATCATTGCTGAATATAACCGCTCCGTACAAGGTTTTTTGGTTGGCGGCGTTGAGCGAATTGTAAATATGAATTGGGAAAAAATAATGCCGCCACCGTCTGGGGCTGGCAGATATTCGTATTTAACAGCAGTGACAGAAATTGAAAATGAGTTAGTCGAAATTCTTGATGTAGAAAAAATATTAAATGAAATTTGCCCGGTAAATACTGAAGTCAGTGCAGCAATAGCTAATGATGGTGAAATTCAAAAAGACTTAGGTGAGCGCATCGTATTTATTGCCGATGACTCTGCCGTTGCTCGTAATCAAGTCAAACGTGCTCTAGAGCCGTTAGGCGTGCAGACTGAGCTTGCTAAAAACGGGAAAGAAGCATTAATTCGCCTCCGGGAAATTGCTGCACTTGACTGTAAGCATGATATTACCGAGCGAGTTGGTTTATTGATCTCTGATGTTGAAATGCCAGAAATGGACGGTTATACCCTCACGGCTGAAATAAAAGCAGATCCAAAGTTAGCCCCATTACATGTTATTCTGCATACATCACTCAGTGGTGTGTTCAATCAAGCGATGATTGAAAAAGTGGGGGCTGATGACTTTATTGCTAAGTTCAATCCGGATGAGTTAGCTACAGCAGTGAAAAAATGGGTTCATTGTGACTAATTTGAAAAGGCGGTGTTACTTTGGAAAATAAGCATTTACAACAAAGCGAGTACGATCAGTTTCGTTCTTTTTTAGAGCAACAATGTGGCATTGTTTTGGGTGATAATAAGCTTTATTTAGTCAAAAGCAGGCTTGCTCCGCTAATGGTTCGTTTCAATGTTGAGTCATTGTCACAATTGGTCAGTAAAACACTGAGTCCGCATGAGCGGCAGTTACGTGCCGCAGTTGTTGATGCTATGACGACCAATGAAACTTTATGGTTTCGGGATCAATACCCGTTTGAACTATTACAAAGTAAGTTATTCCCAGAGCATAAAGAGTTGCGTCGACCGTTGAAAATTTGGTCAGCGGCAAGTTCCTCAGGACAAGAGCCATATTCTATTGCCATGTCGGTCGCTGAGTTTCAAGCTAAGCAGCCGGGTGTATTAAAAATGGGCGCGCAGATCATCGGCACCGATATTTCTAATACTATGTTAGATATGTGTAAACATGCAGAATATGACTCTCTTGCTTTAGCTAGAGGGCTGTCGGTAGAGCGCAGGAAGAAGTTCTTCAAAGATAGCGGCAATGGGATGGCGCAAGTTAACGACTCAATAAAAAAATTAGTGAGTTTTCGACACCTTAATTTATTAGATTCATACGCACTAATGGGCAAATTTGATATTATTTTTTGCCGTAATGTGCTGATTTATTTTGCACCTGAGGTGAAAGCCAAAATTATTGCTCAGTTTGCTCAAGCACTTAACCCTAAGGGGTATTTATTTTTAGGTGCTTCAGAGTCTATGTCAGGGTTAAGTAACGAGTTTGATATGGTACGCTGTAATCCTGGTATTATTTATCAAAAGAAATAACTTACCAGCGTAAATAACGCGCTAAAACGCAAGTAACTCAAGTCTCATCGGTAGTAAAGCCGAATCTAGAATACGATAAAACGATGTGCCTCCACATCGTTTTTCTTTTTAAATCAAAAATTAAACACATCATAAAACACTAACCTAGTTGGCTCACCTTTTGCATTAATCATCTTAAGTCAATTTTTTGGAGATGGTTATGGCTATCAGTTTTGATAAAGCATTTGGGGTTCATCCTCATGCAATGTTGATCCGTTCGCAACGTGCTGAGTTATTAGCAACCAATATCGCTAATGCTGATACGCCGGGCTATAAAGCGAAGGATATCGACTTTGCCTCAGCATTGAAAGCGGCAAAAAGCCACCAGCAAGGCGGCAATAACATGGTAACAACTAACCCGAATCACATTGCAGGTGGTAGTCGTTATATCGGTAATAGTGAAATGTTTCGTTCGCCAAATCAAGCAGATACAGGTGATGGTAACTCGGTTGATATACAAGTGGAACGAAACTTGTATACAAAGAACTCATTAGAGTATCAGGCAAGCCTGCAATTTATGAGTAGTAAAATTAAAGGCCTTAAAAAAGCCCTCGGTAGTCAAGGAGCCTAAGCATGAGTTTATATAACGTTTTTGATATTTCAGGTAGTGGTATGAGTGCGCAAAATGTGCGTTTGAACACCACCGCAAGTAATATTTCCAATGCCAATAGCATTAGCTCAAGCCAAGACAAAACTTACCGGGCGCGTCACCCTGTTTTTGCAGCTGAACTGATGAAAGCATCAGAATCAACTGGTAATACGCAGGGATCGTCTGTTGGCGTTAAAGTACTAGGCATTGTAGAGAGTAATAAACCACTGCAAATTGAATATAACCCAAATCACCCCAGTGCGGATGAAAATGGTTATATCTACAAACCTAACGTTAATGTCGTTGAAGAAATGGCTAATATGATTTCCGCCTCACGCTCTTATCAAACCAATGTGCAAGTTGCTGATGCAGCGAAGCAAATGTTAAGTAAAACACTGTTGCTTGGGCAGCGGTAATTGAGGGTTAGATTATGAGTAACGACATAAATACTGCATCATCAAGCTATATAGATTCGCTTCGTTGGCCGAGTAAACAAGAGGCTGACGAAAAGACTGGTGAAAAGAAAAGTGATGCATTAACGCAAGAGGATTTCTTTTCATTATTAACGCAGCAACTGTCGTTTCAAGATCCCAGTAAACCTGCGGACAACGACCAAATGATTGCACAAATGACGAACTTTACCATGGCAGAAGGTATCTCAAATTTAAATTCAAAGTTTGAGTCTTTGGCTGCTTCAATGACCTCTAATTCAGCGTTGCAAGCATCAACTCTGGTAGGCAAAAAAGCTTTAGTTGAATCAGATACATTAGATCTTAACAGCAGTGGTGATGTCTCGGGCATGATTGCTGTTGAAAGTCCCGTTAAAGATTTAAGGCTCAGTATTACAGATGCTTCCGGACAACTAGTGAGAGTAATTGAGTTAGGTGATAAACCTGCTGGTGGCTTACGTTTTAACTGGGATGGAAAAAATGAAGCCGGTGAGAGCCTTCCGCCAGGAGAATACAATATCAAAGCAGAGGGCAGCATGGGCGAAGAATTTACTAGTTTACCCATGGCCTCTTATAAAAATATTGATAGCGTCAATATTAATGGCGCTAACGGTATTATTATTAACACTAAAGAAGGGGCAGTTAAGCTGTCTGATGTCGCAGAAATTGCGTGATAAATTTTATTTATTTTTTAGCCTATTGGCTAAATTTTATAGGTTAGAGGTGAATTATGAGTTTTAATATTGCATTAACTGGCATTGCTGCCGCACAAAAAGATTTGGATGTTACTGCTAATAACATCGCTAATGTAAATACCTACGGTTTTAAAGAATCGAGAGCTGAGTTTGCCGATGTTTATTCATCATCAGTTTTTTCTTCGGGTAAAACTAAAAATGGTGATGGTGTACAAACAGCATCTGTAGCACAGCAGTTTCATCAAGGTTCAACATTAGGCACTAAAAATTCACTCGATCTTGCTATAGGAGGTGAAGGATACTTTGCTCTTAGCAATGAGTTAGGCTCACAAGATAAAACATTCACTCGTGCAGGGGCGTTTAAATTAGATAAAGATAACTTTATCGTTGACGCACAAGGTAATTACTTACAAGGCTTTCCTGTTGATGAAATTAGTGGAGATGCAACATCAGTAAGTTTAACCTCCTCTGGGGCGATTCAAATTCCTGATTCATCAGGTTCCCCGCGGGCTACCTCAAGTGTATATTCGTCATTTCGATTGGATTCGACCAAAGATACACCGACTATTACACCATTTGATCCAACTCAATCAGGGTCATATACTCACTCTACCTCAACCAATGTTTATGATTCGCTAGGTGAGCCGCATACTATGCAATTGTTTTTTGTGAAAACGGATGCAGCTGTTACAGGTAATGCTAATGAGTGGCAAACCTATGCCACGTTAGACGGTCAAGCATTCAATCCTGATGGAAGCTCGCAAGGCGCTACTGGACCATTTAATCCAATTTCAACATTTCAGTTTGATGCGAACGGCTTACCACTTAACACCAATGGTACCGCAAATACAGGCAATACATTTAACCCTGTTGTGTTAGATAGCACTAATTTGACAGGGTTTTTAAGCAATGGTGCTAGCTTTCCTAATAATGTAACTATCAACTGGCGTGATGAAGCAGGTACCTCTGCAAAAATCCCGACCCAGCATGCAGGCAAGTTTGAAAATAAAGTATTATCTCAAGATGGTGCTGCTGTGGGACGGTTGGCAAATATAGACATTGGTGTTGATGGAAAAATTGTTGCTTCTTATAGTAATGGTGACTCTAACTACCTAGGTCAAGTTGCGTTAGTCCGTTTTCCCAATTCACAGGGGTTACAACAAGTAGGCAATACGTCATGGAAGAAAAGTTTAACTTCAGGTGACCCTGTAGCGGGTGAAGCAAATTCAGGCGCATTTGGTAAGATTAGCTCATCAGCATTAGAGCAATCAAACGTGAACTTAACCAATGAGCTTGTTGATTTGATCAGCGCACAGCGTAACTTCCAAGCTAACTCGCGTGCACTTGAAGTGAATTCAACACTACAGCAAGCTATTTTGCAGATCCGTTAACCTCGTTTTAATATTTTTTACAATCCGACACCTAGGCTGCTATTTATTAGCAGCCTTTTTTATTTGTGCTTGATTATATTTTGTAATTTATTACGTCATTTTATTGTGGCACTTATCTTGCATTTGTCATGTTATAGATTTTTAACGTGAGTCGATGTTATGGACAAGATGGTCTACATTGCAGCGTCTGGAGCTAAGCAAAGTTTGCGGGGCCTAGAGCTTAAAGCAAATAATTTAGCAAATGCCAATACCACAGGCTTTAAAGCTGACTTCGCGCAAGCGCGCTCAATGCAAGCTTTTGGTGAAGGCTTACCGACACGTGTTTTTACTATGCAGGAACGGCCAGGCTCTAATATGACTTCCGGCGGTATTGTTGAAACTGGACGTGATCTTGATATTGCTATGAGCGATAAAGGGTGGCTTACAGTGCAAGATGCTTCAGGTAATGAGGCATATACTAAAGTTGGCACGTTGAATATCACCCCTGATGGCGCTTTGATCACCAGTCACGGGCGTCAAGTTATTGGCGAAGGTGGACCGATTATTCTGCCATTGCCGGTGGAGAAAGTCGAATTTAGTGACGATGGTTCAATCCAAGTTCGCCCGCAAGGTGCGCCGGCTAACTTTTTAGAAGTTGTTGACCGTTTGAAGGTAATTAAGGCAAATAATTCTGAGCTTGAAAAAGGCAATGATGGCTTATTTCGACCAAAATCCGAATTACTGGAAAATGGTATATGTGGATTTTGTGACATCTCTAATGATGTGAAAGTAATGAGTGGCACTTTGGAAATGTCAAATGTGAATCCGGTACATGAGATGGTGGATATGATAAGCCATCAACGCCAATTTGAATTACAAGTTAAGTTAATGAAAACGGCTGAAGAAATTGACGAACGTCAAACTCAATTGCTGCGTATTGTTTAACTTTATTGAGAGGACATTAATATGAATCCTGCATTGTGGATAAGTAAAACGGGGCTTGATGCTCAACAAACCGATATTTCGGTTATCTCAAATAATTTAGCCAATGCCAGTACTGTTGGTTATAAGAAAAGTCGTGCTGTATTTGAAGATTTGCTTTATCAAAATATTAATCAGCCAGGGGGGCGTTCATCACAAGATACAGAGATGCCTTCTGGTCTGATGCTTGGTGCTGGTACCAAAGTAGTTGCTAATCAGAAGAACTTTTCTCAAGGTAACATGTTAACCACTGAAAACTCATTGGATTGGATGATATCAGGGCCAGGCTTTTTTGAAGTTTTACAGCCCGATGGCAATATCGCCTATTCGCGAAATGGTCAATTTACCACGGATGAAGATGGTCGTATTGTTACTGCTGGTGCAGGTTTTCCTGTGCAGCCAGAAATGAATGTACCGGATGATGCGAAGTCAATTACCGTATCACAAGATGGTGAGGTATCGGTGAAAATAGAAGGACAACCTGAGAATGTGGTGATTGGTCAGTTAACGATCAGTGACTTTATCAATCCATCAGGTCTAGAGCCTGTAGGCCAAAATTTATATACCGAAACGGCCGTCAGTGGCGCACCTGTACAAGGTAACCCTGGTCTAGAAGGATTAGGCACTGTTGTCCAAGGCGCACTTGAAACCTCTAACGTAAATGTAACCGAAGAGTTAGTTAACCTAATTGAAACTCAACGTATCTATGAAATGAATTCAAAGGTGATTTCAGCGGTTGACGAAATGATGAGTTACATCAGTCAGCAACTTTAACTAATTCGGAGCAAAGTTATGCGTAATTTATCTATAATCTTAACGGGTGCATTTATATTGAGTGGTTGTATGACGACTCAAAACCACAGCGTGGTTCAAGATGATCCATACTATGCTCCTATGTACCCAGAGCCTGCTGCAGCGCAAGTTGTACCGACAGGCTCATTGTTTGATAGCAATTTATCAAACGATTTATATTCAGATAAAAAAGCGTTACGCACCGGAGATATTATTACAGTTAAACTGCAAGAATCGACGCAATCATCTAAAGCAGCTAAAACTGAAACGGATAAACAAAGTGATGCCAGCTTAGATCCTGTCATTGGGTTAGGCGGACTACCGGTTAATATTGGTGGCGATAGTATTCAGTTTGGTGTGGGCAGCGGTGCTAAATTCAAAGGTGATACTAAGTCAAATCAATCTAATAGTTTATTTGGTGATATTTCCGTGAATGTTATGCGGGTATTACCTAATGGTAATTTAGTGATCCGTGGTGAAAAATGGCTGACTTTAAACACCGGCGAAGAATTTATTCGTCTGGAAGGACTTGTTCGTCCGCAAGATGTTACTGCAGATAATACTGTGACCTCTAACAGAATCGCGAATGCGCGTATTCAGTATTCTGGTAAAGGGCAAATGCAAGAGACTCAAACGGCAGGATGGTTAACTCGATTCTTCACCAGCTCTCTGTTCCCTTTTTAAAGGATGTTGATATGAATAGCTTGAAAGCGTTGCTGTGTATATGTTTATTAGCTTGGCATTCTATTGCTAGCGCTGAACGTATCAAGGATGTCTCAATGGTTGAAGGTGTTCGCTCAAACCAGTTAGTTGGTTATGGTCTGGTAGTAGGTTTACCTGGCACCGGTGAGCAAAGTCGTTTTACTGAACAAAGTTTTAAAGCCATGCTAAATAGTTTTGGTATTACCATGGCATCGAATTTAAAACCCAAAATCAAAAATGTAGCAGCGGTTGCTGTGCATGCAGAATTACCTGCATTTAGAAAGCCAGGGCAGACAATCGATATTACTGTATCGTCAATTGGTAGTGCGGGTAGCTTACGTGGTGGAACATTACTACAAACCTTTTTGAAAGGGGTTGATGGAAATACTTATGCTATCGCGCAAGGTAGTCTAATTGTTGGCGGGTTAGGTGTCGAAGGAGCTGATGGTAGTAAGATCGTAATGAACACGCCCACGGTAGGACGTATTCCAAATGGCGCAACGGTTGAACGGGCAATTAAAAGTCCTTTTATGCAAGGTGATTACATAACTTTTAATTTAAATCGTCCTGATTTCACTACTGCTAAACGTTTGGAGCAAACCATTAATGAGCTTATCGGCCCAGACAGTGCACATGCCCTTGATGCCGCTTCAATTCGTGTTATTGCCCCGCGTGATGCGTCGCAGCGTGTTGCTTATTTGTCTACGCTTGAAAACTTAGAGTTTAAACCTGCCGATACTTCGGCAAAAATTATTGTAAATTCACGCACTGGCACCATAGTGATCGGCAAAAACGTGCGGTTACAAGCGGCGGCAATTACCCATGGTGGTCTTACCGTTACGATCGCAGAACAGCAAAATGTATCGCAGCCTAACGCATTAAGTGAAGGGGAAACTGCCGTTACTAATCAAAGTATTATTGATGTTAACGAAGATGATTCTCGGGCCTTTGTATTTAACCCCGGTGTTAGCCTTGACGATTTAGTGCGCGCAATTAACGAAGTTGGAGCAGCGCCTGGTGACTTAATGGCGATACTAGAAGCATTAAAAGAAGCGGGTGCCATTAGCGGTCAACTCGTGGTTATTTAAACCATATTGACCCCCTAAGTTTGCGTTAACTTGCATTTAGGGGGCCTTGACTTGCATAATTAATCAACGCTTTTATACTTTCGCAAACTCGCAAACTCGCAAACTCGCAAACTCGCAAACTCGCAAC
>NZ_JACJEY010000074.1:0-18777 GCF_014164295.1 Pseudoalteromonas sp. SG43-7 | reverse complement strand
TGAAAGCTGAAAGCTGAAAGCTGAAAGCTGAAAGCTGAAAAATTGAACCTTGTTGGGCACACCCTTACAAGGTTTTTTTATAAACAAATTTAAGTGTTTAGTTTTACCTGATGTCGCAAATCTCAGGAAACTGTGCTTTATTTAAAAGATGTAAACTTAAATAGAGTCATCAATGGAATTAATCAATCAGGTTATCTATGTTGATAACGTTGAAGAAACCTTAGACTTTTATTTTCAAGCGTTTGGTTTTGCCACTCATGCCCTCAGCGATGATGCCGAATATGGAGAGCTTGCTACTGGCGATGTAAAAATTGCTTTTGCGAATCACCCGTATGCTCAAGCCCATTTTAAACAAGGTTATATCCGCGCTCACCCAAAGCAACCAGCGCTAGGTTTTGAGCTGCGCTTTAGCTGTACTAATCTCAGTGAAAGTTACGATAAAGCGGTGCTTGCTGGCGCAGAGCCTCTTTGCCCCCCTAGCTGTAGAGGAACTCAATATTATGCCTACGTAAGAGCCATTGAAGGTACTTTGATCTGCTTAGTACAAGCCTAGCTCTTCATCAAAACAGCATTAAAGTTTAACTTTGTAGCAATATAAGCCACACGTAACTGTCATCTAATTTCCTTATCTTAGCGGTAATTTAAATAAGGAGATTAATATGAATACATTACTACTAACATTGATGCTACTAAGCCCAACTGAAGCGCTAGTGACTGAACAAGTAAAATTACAAACCGCTGAAACACTTAAAGTTATGCAAATTGAACAGCAGACACAGTTGAAAACACAAGTCATCGCCACATTAGAAAATATAGAATTGGTATTGCCTGTGGTTGTTGATAAGCAAACTTTAGCGAAAGTACAAAACGTAAAACAGCAACTTAACCAAGACTAAGTTGCTCTGCAGAGTTAGTCCAAAAACGAAGCTAAAGCGATTTCAACTAAACTCTCGGTATTTTTGTTGTGGTTTTTCTTAATACCTCGCTGGCTAAATCGATTAGTCGGTATTTCAAAATGTATAATACCAATCGACTTAAATATTTAACCATTCTAGCGAGCTAAATAAAGCGCTAACTGCGTTATAATTTTTTCAAGTAGAACAACTACATGTCAAAATTTACGCCTTGTTATCACTCCATTTATCTGTCGCTATAAATGGTCAGTAACTTAACACGATTGGTATAAAACCATGATTATTGGCTTGCTGGTTCACTAGTAATTGTTTTTCTTTCACTGTTAAGTGATTGTCGTGAATTTTATTAAGTTCTTTTGGATCTAGCCAAATACCCGCACAACTTGGGCACTCATCAATTTCGACCACATGAAGAGGTGTAAAAAAGCGCCGCATCATCACGACACTCGGGCACTTAGGGCAATTAATTCGTGCCGTTAAATCAACGTCTGTGTCAGGTAAAGCAGCCAAGTGCTCAGCAAGCACCAGCGCTCTTTTTAAAGATGGATCACTAAAATTAAAAATCTGGCGATTATCAAAAAATACCCCACCATTGGCGGATGAGAAAACCTCGATCCCCCCGACCATTAGTTTAGTGAGTTCTATATTTGTCCTTGGGCAGCGCATATCCAGTTCCTTTGCATTTTATTACTCATCGCAGTGAGATATTAACTCGGTGCAAGCGCCTTTTCAATTAGCGGTACTAACGGCGCTGGTAAAGTAATATTACCCGCCAACACAAACTCATGTGCCTCAGTAGACATTTTTTGCCACGTACGTTGCAAAATCCCAATCCACTTTTGCTCATCGTAGTCTGGTTTTGTTTGCACAAATGCCAACATGTAATACTCAATAAACACTAAACTTGCGATATCTTCCACCAATTGACTATCAGGATTACGCTTGATTTGTTTTTTCGCAACCGCTGCATATACTCGTTGCTGATCAACATCAGAACAACCAGCTTGCTGCATTAATTCAACCACAGTACTGGCATGAAAAACATACAACGCACTGCGCCACTGATGATAGCCTTGTTTATCCATTGGAAAGTGACTTCGCGGCGAACACCAACGCTTTATGTGCTGTGCTCTCACAGCAATATGCATTAGCTCATCAGCATCAGGTTTAAAACGGTTTAACATCTGCGTCATACGCTCTGAATATAAACGCTCTTTAGGCCACACTTTACCTGCATAGTGTTCTTGATTAGGATCCTGGCTATTTGCTTCATCAATTAACGCGATTACTTGCTCAAACATTAGTTTAGTCATCACTCTTAGATTTATAGGCTATTTTAATCAGCTCATTTGTAATTAGCTAGTTGAAAATATTACGAGTTATTTATTGTTACTTTATTACTGAGCATCAATGAATTGGGAACTAAATGACGACAGCCATCGGTCTGTAAAGTAATATATCTGAGGTTTAAATCGACCACGACACCTTTACAGCTCGCGACCTCGATGTTATCACCCAACTTAATAGGTCTATAAAGCACAACCATTATCCCTGCAACGAGATTTGAAATTGCATCTTTAAGCGCAAACCCTAACGCAAACCCTGTTAAACCCAAGCCAGCGACTAAACCAGTTACATCAAAATCAAGCTTAGAGAGTGCTAATATAGTGCCAATAAAAATCAAAATCGCTTTTTGTGAGTTTGAAATTAAACGAAACGATTCCGCGGCATGGCCATCAAAACGACGTTCAACCTTCTTCAGTGCAAAGTGAAAAACTAAACTTAAAACAATGCAGCCAACAAATACCAAAATAGCAGCAATAATTTGCTCCCTCATACTTTTACTCTGTTACTGGATTAAATTGACTTAAATCTGAAGCAATAGACGCCTTTGGTTTTTCAACTAACCGCCCAAGCTCTTCGCCTGCTGTTAATACTATAATCGTTGGTGAATACTTTAATTGGTAGCGTGCTGCAATCCCTTCAGGATCGCGTTTATCATAACCGACAGCGACCAACTTTAAGCTGGCCAATGCCACCTTGGAGCTATCAAGTAATTTAAGTAACCGTGGTACTTCACGCTGACTATCGTGACACCAAGTGCCAAATAACACCAAAATATCTTTACCTTTGAGTGTTTGCATGGCTTGTGTATCGGCAACAGTTGGCACAAAGTTATTGTATTCATTGGAAAATTGCTGATGATCGTTAAGTAAATCAGCCGCACTTATCTGCCCTACAAACGGCTTATTATCTACAGCAAAAGACAGTAGCGGCACTAAACATACTGATAAAAAGAGCGCTATTCGTTTAAACATGATAATTCTCGGCTATTTATATTAAGTTGACTATACCCAAATCACAGTTTATTGCGAGTGCTATTACCCGTTTGTAAATTAGCCAATCTTGCTGCTATTAAGTAAACATTTAAAAATGGATTTTAAATTTATTATTATAAAATTTATAAGCTTGATATTACCTATAAACAACTGCTGCTGCATTGTTTTAGCACGCTAAGTTAAAAATGATGAAAATACGTTCAATTAGTCATAAATCTGCAATTAAACTATAGGATAATTTCCATTCGATTTAATTAACCTAGAAAAGACGACTGACCTCAATGACCACTCCTTTAGTGCGCTTGAACTTTGCACTGCAATCTTTTGAAGATCCGCTATCAGCTGCCATGGCACATACTATGGAGTACGATACACTGCATCTAAATGCAAACGCGCAGCATGAAATTACACTGCTTTGTGTATTACCAGAAGATGCGCATGAAGGCGACACTATTTCGTTAAGTGCAACACATATAGCAGCGCGTGATGCACGTTACTTTATGCAATACACACTGCGTCTGAGCGATATCGAAGCCGGTACGGTAACGCTGACACTTGAAAAAATAACTCTCAGTGATGAAAGCGACGAATATGTGCTGCAATTAATGTTGCATGGTTTACATGCCACCCTCAAAGACAGTGCTGAATTTGATGTCGCAATCAAGGAATATGGCGCAGGTTATATACCACAATACGAGCCGGCTCTAGTTTCTAAAAGTCATTCACTGCGCCAATATATGACAAGTTTTAGTAGTTCATTTTTATCATTATTTTAATCCGCAAAGCTGACTTTACCCATAGTAATGGTGGGTATGCCCTGCGCTTGATTACCAAAACGTTGCTGGCCACCCGCTAAACATTCGTTCGCTAAAATCGCAAACAAAACTGCTTCTTTCGCATCTGGGTCGATACCTAGAGCATGGGTATTTTTAATCTCATGTAACTGTGGGCACAAAGATAAAATATGCTTCATCAACAGTGGATTATGTATTCCCCCGCCACTGGCATAAACTGTAACATCGGCTAATTTTTCACTGCATTGATTAATAGCCTGTGCAATCATCATCGCCGAAAATCGATTTAGTGTTGCCATCACATCTTCGTGGCTTAGCTGTAGGGTGTTGGTTGTCGTTTGTGCTTGGTGTAAATAAGCCAAATTGAAAACTTCAGGGCCTGTCGTCTTAGGAAAGTCTAAATTAAAAAATTCATCTTGGCATAACTCATCCAACAGCGGCTGATTTATCTGGCCTTGGTTGGCAATTAAACTATCTTTGTCATAATGAAGCGGCGCAAAATAACGCTGTATATAAGCGTCCATAATGGTATTACCTGGGCCAATATCAGAGCTAAATACAGCGCTCGCATCAGCAGATTGTGGTAAAAAAGTCAGGTTAGCAATGCCACCCATATTCAGTAATATACGATTTTCAGTTAAGCTGCTAAAAAATAAATAGTCGCCATATACCGCAAGTGGTGCGCCTTCTCCGCCCGCTGCAATGTGCTTTTGTCTAAAATCGCCAATCGTGGTAATACCTGTCGTAACCGCTAAATGGTCGCTATCACCTATTTGCAAAGTGCCATGATTAAAATCGCTCTGGCTATGCTGACTTTTAGGGCAGTGATAAATAGTTTGCCCGTGACTTGCAATCACATCAATATCAGCTGCAGCAACTTTCCATTTAGCTAAACACTGCAATACCATTTTGCCATGTAATTGCCCCACCCAAGGGTGAAGTAAAGTAACTAACTCCAAATCACATTCGCGCTTGGCAAATACTGTTTTTATTTTCTGTTTATAGTCATCATCATAACCAACGGTGTCAAAGGCTAACACATCAATTTGGGTGTCCATGCCATGCCCTGAGACTTTGCACAATGCAACATCTAACCCATCTAATGAAGTCCCACTCATCAGACCAATTATTAATCTTTGTTGTTTTTTAGCACTGTTATACAGTTGTAATATATGCTGATGCATTCTTTTTACCCTTAAAAATCAAAATACTAATGAATGTACATTCACTTCAAACTAAAGAATACTTTATACCTTAACTTTAAACATTGAAAGAATAATTATTGCAAATACGTTAAAAATGCTTTAAAACTTACCAACACACTGAGTGTACCGACAACGATAAAATTCATAATAGCAAAAAATACATAACCACGGGAACAGACCATGAAACACTGCAAACCTAACTCAATGCGCCCACTCCACCTGCTATCACCAATTGCACTGGCAGTTATTGCCACTACTAGCCCTGCTTTATTGGCCGCTGAACAGCAACAAGTGCAGCAAAAAAAACCTGAAGTAATTACGGTTACTGGCTCGCGAATTCAGCGAACAGAATTAGTTTCAAGTAGCCCAGTAGTGAGTGTTGACGAAGCACAAATACACCTAGATCGCGCGGTGAATGTAGAAGATATTACCGCAAAATTACCACAAGCCGCAGCGGGCGCTAATAGTACAGGTGCAACGGTAGGTGACTCATTTGGCTCATCGACTATTGATTTACGTGGTCTTGGTCAAAACCGAACTTTGGTATTAATTGACGGTACGCGCGCTGTGCCATTTAGTTTTCGTAACTCAGTTGACGTCAATACAATTCCTGCCGGTTTGATCAAACGTGTTGATGTTTTAACTGGCGGTGCGGCTGCTGTTTATGGTGCCGATGCAGTAGCTGGCGTGGTTAACTTTGTGCTTGATGATGACTTTACTGGCGCTGAGTTTTCAAGTAGTTATGAAACAGCTGATGGTGGCAATGAAAAACTTAATTTTGAAGCCATTTTTGGTGGCGATATAGCTGATGGTAGTGGCCATATTACTGGCTACCTTGGTTATTCTGAACGTAAAGAATTACTTGCTGGTGAACGTGATTATGCCTTAGATAATGGCGCAACTATGATTAATAGCGGCGGGTTTTACACCGATGTTGCCAGCGGCAACAGTTTAGCGATTAATGATGCAGGGCAAGTCGTGAGCGACCGTCAAACCAGTGACTTTACCGGCGACCGTTATTTAACTCAGCCAATGGATAGATTTTCTGCTGGGTTATTATTTGATGTGGATGCCAGTGACAGCGCAATCATTTACGGCCGCGCTATGTATTCAAAAGTAACCGTTAATGGGGCTGGTGCTAGCGGCCAAACACCTATTCTTGTTAATGAACAAGTAACCCTCACACAAGATAACCAATATATTCCTGATGAACTACGCCAACAACTCACCTTTGATGCTGATGGAAATGCGCTAGTCAATGTTGAGCGTAATTTAGGCCTTGGCGTTCAACATACTGAAGCCGTGCGTGATTCATTACAATTTCAACTGGGTTTAAAAGGCGATATTAACGATTATTTACGTTACGACATTTATGGTCAATACGGTCAAACTGACGAAGTCGCTACAATTTACAACAATGGCTATAAAAATGATAACAGTGGCAATAGTCGCTTTGGCAATATTGCCAATAGCAGCGATATTTTTGATCCTAATTTAGATCTAAATGAATTTAGCGATCCACTGTTATATACCACCCGTGAACGTACTCAAAGTGTATTTGCTGCAACTCTCTCTGGCGATTCTAGTGCCTTATTTGAATTACCTGCCGGTTATGTCGATTTTGCAATTGGTTATGAGTACCGCAAAGAAACGGGCAAGCAAACTCCAGGGGATGCATTTAGAAATGGCACTAGCTTTGCCTCTGTTAGCGCATTTGATATGGACGCCAGCTTCGACAGTAGTGAGTTTTATGCAGAAATTTTAGTGCCGATCTTAATTGATATGCCATTTGCTAAAGAACTTAGTTTTGAAGGTGCTTACCGTATTTCTGATTATTCAAACACCGAAGCCGAAGACACTTATAAGCTTGGCATAAACTGGGCAATTAACGATGATATCCGTATTCGTGCTAATAAGCTCACTGCATTTAGAGCACCAAACTTAGGCGAATTCGCAAGTCCGATCACGGGGTTATCATTAGCTTTATTTGACCAAAATAGTGACCAATTTGTACCACGCTTTGCTGGTCGCTTTAATGGCGATCCATGTTTACTAGGTACGGGGGACGCAGCGCAATGTGCCGCTTTTGGCGCACCACCAGTAGGCACTGAGTATGACTCAACAACAGCCGAGTATACTTACGGCGGTAATCCGAACATCAAGCCTGAGCAAGCAGAATCAGATACGTTAGGTGTAGTTTATACTCCAAGTTACATTGAGGACTTTGACCTATCACTTGATTACTATAGCATTCGTGTAACCGATGCGGTAAGTCAAATTCAACCTGCTGCAGCATTACAAAGCTGCTATATCGACGATCCAAATCCGAACAACCCATTGTGTGGCGCAGTACTTCGCGATCCAAACACGGGCTTTATTAGCACCGCGATCGTAAATGACTTTAACCTTGCAGCGATTGAACAAGCTGGTATCGATTTAGCAGCCAACTATGTATTTGATGCACCAATGGATTTAGGCGGTCGCTTTAGGCTCTCATACCAAGGTAACTTTGTAACAAAACAAACTCGCCAAAATAATAGCACCGTAGCCGAAGTTGATTGTAAAGGCACTTACGGTAGCGCGTGTTCAGGCGATTTTGCGAGTATCTTACAAGCCGATTATAAACATCGCGCCACGTTTGATTGGCAGCTAGATACCATGAACTTCCAATTAGGCTGGCGCAGAATCGGTGAAGTAGACTATGCTGTAGATAGAACCGAAACAATTTCAGCACAAGACTACATGGACTTTGCTGCATCGTGGCAAGCAACCGACACTATCGCGGTTAACTTTGGTATCGATAACCTATTTGACAAAGCACCACCAACACCTGACATTGGCGCTAACCACTTTAATACTGTGAGTGATTACAGCGTTATTGGCCGTACAGTGGGCGTTGCAGTTCGTTACTCACCGAGTTTTTAGTTAATCCCAAATTGCTCATAGCAACACAGGATTAAACCCTTAAAGCGCACCCTGCCCGGTGCGCTTTTCATATTAGATTAGTTGAATCAAAACATTTGCTACTCATCTTGCAGATGGACTCTAAGTAACTTATTCACAAAGAAGTCATGAGACGCTGCGCTGATGAGGAAAATATTGACGCCATAAATAGCGACCTACATGGGTAAAGGTTCTAGAAAAGTATCTAGGTGCTAGGATTAATCCGTTGCCCGTCGTATTTCTGGGTGTCTCATTTACCCTTATTCACTTCTCTTTGTGCAAATTAGGGTCTTTAAACAATCACAACTAAGTCAATTCCCACAGAATGTCCGCAGTTTTACTCCACATTTATCACTTCAATCGCACCGCGTTTTTGCATAGTGACAAACAGCTTGGTTTGCTGGTCATTAAATGCCACATTGGTTGGATGCTGCCCTGTTAAAGTATAGGTTTGCAATATCTTACCTGCGGGACTAATTTTTAAAATAACACCTGCGCCATAACGGGCTACATACAGGTTACCTTGGTTATCAACACGCATGCCGTCCATACCATGATCGTCAAATGTGATCAGCGGCTGCTTATTGCTGATGTTTAGCTCACTATCAAGATCATATTGCCAAATAATCCGCTGCACGCTTTCGTTTACGTAGAGTTTACTATTGCTGTTATTAACCGCCACACCATTGGTGGTGCCCATATTCTCTTCTAATAATTGAGTACTGCCATCTGTATTTATACGCCATAATTTGCCGGTAGCATCAGCCCAATTAGGGTCGCTGGCAAACAACACACCGCGTTTAGTTATGGCAATATCATTTGGTTGATTCATGGTTTTATTATGAGCAAAAACCTCAACGCTTTTACTATTAGCAGGCACTTTTAAAATATTATGATTTACATAATCCGCAATATAGAGATTACCTTGGCCATCAAATTGCAAACCATTACCAACGCTGTCATTTGGCAGCTTTAAAAATAAGCTGGCTTTACCATTGTTATCAACCTTACCAATGGTGCCCTGATCAGCAAAATTAACTGCGTATAAATGCTGCTTATAAAAAACAGGTCCTTCAACGCCTTGAGTAAACACATTATCAGGCACAAACTCCTTACTGTGCTGCGCAATACTGGTGGCACTAAAAAGAGCTGCACAGCTCAATCCACAGATCATCGCTTTCATTTTATTATTATTCCTAATTTAAATTATTACTGGTGAAGATGCTCAAAATCGGGAAATTGTCTTCGCCAAACGACAGCGTTAATGTGCGCTGCTCACCATCGTCTAGTTTAATATTGTCAGCCAGAGCCATAGGCGATATTCGTCTGCCATCGGCAAATAACGCCATAATATGTTCAGCCTGTAAAATGCGTGAACCTGACGCGTCATTACGAATTGTCACCACTGCGACTCGCCGGCCTTGCTCACTGCTCATCAGCACAGAGTTAACCACACTGAAATCACTGTTTTTAGGCCTTACTTTCGCATCATTTTCAAAACTAAACTGCATTCCCTGTAACGCAACTTGATCGACCGACAATACTTCATCATTTGCCTTTACCAAACCGCTCACAAAAGCACTGACTAGCAGTGGCAGTAAAACCAACAGTTGTATTTTCATTTCATTCCCTCGCTAACAACATCTATCTAAAGGTTATTTTTAACACAACTTGTGTGCTTTCTCATTTAATTTTTCAATTTCTTTAATAACTAAAAAGATTTTATTAACAGTGCTGTGACGCTAATAGAAAGCTCTATAACTTTGTGCTCAATCGGCTTCTACCTTTATTTTTTGTACCAAAAAATCTACGGCGGCTTTCACTTTTGGTACTAAATATCGCTGTTTTTGATACAACAAATAAATAGCCATATTAGAGTTTTGCGTTACCGCAAGCTGATGTTCAAACTTAAGTTCTTGCAACTCGCCCGACTCAAGGTATGGAGCAAGTGCCCAGCGAGTTGACATTAAAATGCCCTCCCCATTACAGGCTTTTTTACTAAGCCATGCTCCGTTATTCGAAATAACCACAGCAGGCCCTGACACGTCATGCCATTGCTCATCTACTTTGCATAGCCAAGGGGTTGGCCCTAGTGGCGTTTTAAAATAAAGGCCATTGTGATGCTTTAACTCCATAGCATGACTAGGCACACCGTGCTGCTGTAAATAACCTGGTGACGCTACAGGAATAAACTCATTGTCCATCAATTTTATGGCTAACACGCGCTCATTGGGTGCATAACCACCGCGAATAGCAATATCAACATCGTCACGGCCCAATGTCGATAGTTCATCACTGAAGCTAACATCGAGTATAATTTCAGGGTATAACGCATTAAATTCATCTAACAACGGTAGTAATATTTTATCACCAAAACTTACCATCGAACTTATTGATAAGCGCCCCATTGGTGTTGTTTGATAACTGCGCACAGTTTCGTGGCTTTGCTCTAACTGGTTTACTATTTGCTGAACGTCGTTATAGTAAATTTGCCCCACTTCTGTCAGCTTCACAAGCCGGGTTGTGCGTTTTAAAAGCGTTGCTCCTAAGCTTTTTTCTAGATCAACCACTCGTCTTGATAAAGAAGAAGGCGGCACATTAAACGTGCTCGCCGCTTTAGTAAAGCTACCCGTTTCGACAACTTTAATGAAGTACCGTATTGCACGTAGTTGATCCATCTAACTTCTCCTTCTAATGAGCAGTATTATTGTCTTAAAGACAAAAGTTATTGGTATTTTCTCCTATATATAATCAGATTAAAACAAGTAATAATGTATTCAGCTTAAACGTATGTGTTTTTATTTCATTTACTAGCGTTGTTAGCCCTTGTCGGCTTTGCAAAAAGTAAAAGCTCACATTCAGGTAGTAAATGCTAAGTAATACTTAGCGTTTGCACAAATTCATACAAATTTTTAGGAGCGAACATTATGACAGATACAAATATCCAACTTACTTCAACTATCAGTGAAGATAATAAACTAACGCTTGCCCTAAGAAATATCGATATGCCACAACCTGGTGCCGATGAAGTAGTGATTCGTATTGAGGCTACGCCATTAAATCCATCTGACTTAGGCGTTTTATTCAGCGCCGCTGATATGTCCAGTGCAAAGCAAACTGGTACTGAGCAAAACCCAGTTATTACCGCTGATGTTCCTGCTCAATTTATGCCATCACTTAAAACACGTGTTGGTAAAGCCACACCCGTTGGCAATGAAGGCGCAGGTACGGTTGTGGCCGCAGGCTCATCGCCAGCTGCACAAGCATTAATGGGTAAAACTGTTGCTGTAATTGGTGGTGGTACGTATCGCAAATTTATATGCGCAAATGTGCAAAGCTGCTTAGAATTAAAAGAAGGAACGACGGCTAAAGAAGGTGCGTCGGCTTTTGTTAACCCACTTACTGCATTAGCAATGGTTGAAACAATGCGTACTGAAGGCCATAAAGCGATTATTCATGCCGCAGCGGCCTCTAATCTTGGTCAAATCCTAAATCGAATTTGTATTGCCGATGGTGTTGATTTAATCAATATTGTACGTAAGCCGGAGCAAGAAAAGTTACTACGTGATATGGGGGCAAAGTATGTTGTTAACTCAAGTAATGATACGTTCCTTGCTGATTTAACAGCCGCAATTATCGAAACCGGTGCAACGATTGCGTTTGATCCAATTGGTGGTGGCCAACTAACGAGTGACATTCTTAACTGTATGGAAGTCGCTGCAACTCGTGACATTACAGAATACAGCGTTTATGGCTCTGACACTTTCAAGCAAGTTTATATTTATGGTGCCTTAAACCGCGGCCCAATTACGCTAAATCGCAACTTTGGCTTTGCGTGGGGTGTTAATGGGTTCTTACTATTTAATGCACTAGGCAAACTTGGTACTAATACGGTAATTGCAATGCGTAAACGTATTGCAGATGAAATTACCACAACCTTTGCAAGTAATTACACCCATGAAGTGTCATTGCCAGAGGCCTTACAATTACAATCAATTGAGGCTTACTCGAAACATGCCACAGGTGAAAAATACTTAATTAAACCGCAAGCGTAATTAAGCATAAAACCCCCGCCTTAATTGTGGGGGGTTAAAATGTAAGAGCAGACACTGATTGCGGTGCCTGCTTTTTA
This sequence comes from Pseudoalteromonas sp. SG43-7, assembly GCF_014164295.1. Lineage (NCBI taxonomy): Bacteria > Pseudomonadati > Pseudomonadota > Gammaproteobacteria > Alteromonadales > Pseudoalteromonadaceae > Pseudoalteromonas > Pseudoalteromonas sp. SG43-7. The sequence goes on along the minus strand of NZ_JACJEY010000074.1, from coordinate 6,450 downwards.
TATTCTCGTAATTAAAAAGAGTTAGGCAGCTCTCTTTGTTTTAGATGTGCTGACTGTGTGGCGCTCATAACTACCTTCAAATGATTTAAAGCTTAAATAATGTTTATCATAATGTTAAACACCCAAGTTAACCACTCAACATGCGCTCTCAAAGTTGTAAGAAAAAACAAAAATTCTGCCAAATGGCAGTAAGCAGAATTGCTGTTGCACAGCTGCAAAAGTGATTCTCCGTATAGCGATAAACTTATCTATGCTAGCTGTTGAATTTATCAAGCATAGCCCTAAGTTCATTGGTTAAGCATTTAATCCGCTGCAGAGACTATAACGACTGAGCATTTAGATTTACAGCCGTTATGCAGCCTTCTTTTAATCAGACAAGGAAAAAATTATGCAAGCTATTTCAAATAAACAATTTACTCTAAAGTCTCGTCCTCATGGTGCGCCAACGCTTGATAACTTTGAATTTAAAAGCGTACAAATGCCTGAACTACAACAAGGTGAAGTATTACTACGCACTATTTATTTATCACTTGACCCTTACATGCGTGGCCGCATGAGTGATGCGAAATCATATGCTGATCCGGTAGAAATTGGCGATGTCATGGTTGGCGCAACCGTGTGCCAAGTAGAAGCGTCTAAAAACGATAAATTTAGCGAAGGCGAATGGGTACTAGCCTATACAGGCTGGCAGGAATATGCGATTTCAAATGGCGAAGGATTAATGCCATTAGGCAAAGAGCCAAGTAATCCATCGTATGCATTAGGTATTATGGGTATGCCTGGCTTTACCGCTTATATGGGGCTACTTGATATTGGTGCACCAAAAGAAGGTGAAACAGTGGTGGTTGCAGCAGCAACAGGCCCAGTAGGTGCAACTGTTGGGCAAATTGCTAAACTCAAAGGTTGTAAAGTAGTCGGTGTGGCAGGCGGCAATGAAAAATGCCAATACGCAGTCGAAAAGCTTGGTTTTGATGCTTGTATTGACCACCGCAGCGATGACTTTGCCAAACAGTTAGCTGACGCATGTGATGCAGGTATTGATGTTTATTATGAAAATGTGGGCGGAAAAGTCTTCGATGCCGTATTACCACTATTAAACACCGCTGCGCGCGTACCATTATGTGGTTTAGTGTCGCAATATAATGCGACTGAGTTACCACAAGGACCTGATCGCATGGGGGCTCTAATGGGTCAAATTCTCTCTAAGCGTATTCGTATGCAAGGCTTTATTATCTTTGATGATTATGGCCATCGTTATGATGAGTTCGCCACTGATATGCAAAAATGGCTCAGCGAAGGAAAAATTCATTACCGTGAACATTTAGTAACAGGTTTTGAAAATACCGTATCAGCGTTTAACGATATGATTGACGGCAAGAACTTTGGCAAAACGGTAGTACAAGTAAATAAACCGCTTTAAATTTACCCTGCGCAGCAACGGCTGCGCTTTTAAGGATAACTATGATCAAGTTACATCATTTAAATAAATCACGCTCTAAACGTATTATTTGGTTACTCGAAGAGCTAGACGTTGACTACGAAATTGTGGCTTATCAACGCAACAGTGAAACCTTTTTAGCTCCTGATGAGCTTAAAGCGATTCATCCACTAGGCAAATCACCAGTGATTGAGGACAATGGCCAAATAATTGCTGAATCAGGTGCGATCACCGACTATTTGATCAGTAAATACGGTAACGGTAAGTTTGCGCCAAGCCGTGACAGTAAAGACTATATTGACTACCAGCAATGGCTGCACTTCGCTGAAAGCTCAGCAATTTTACCGCTATTATTAAAAATGTTTGTGCAAAAAGATGGCGCTAAAACGCAATTTTTAGAAGGCTATGCCGATGCAGAAACCGCCAAAGTTATTAGTTACTTTAATGACCGCTTAGAAGGTAAACGTTACTTAGTGGGAGACTCTCTAACCGGTGCTGATTTTATGATGTCGTTTATTGTTGAAATTGTTAAAAATGCAGGTCAACTAGCACATTTTAAAAATCTCGTTAAATACGATGAGCAATTACAAACTCACGAGAAATTTCATTCCGCTAACGAGTTAGAGGCAAAGTACGACTAAGTTAGTTTTCGTTTTGGCTGTTTAAGGTGGTTTTACAGCCAAGCGATGCACTCATTCCGGTTCGGTCTATCGAGATAGATTTTTTTAAGCTTTACAATTCAAAAGTGCAGTTGCTCATTAACTTGACTGCTGCACATTAATTGTTCAACATTATTGATACATAACTGATTATTAGAAAAGTAAATTCGTTTTGTAAGTCATTCCACTTAACGAATTACGTTGAGTTATAATCAGCCAATATAAAATCGCACCAAATAATACTGGAAAACATATGACCATAAATATGCGCCTCGCCACTGGTTTTGGAGTGATCTTATTAATGATGCTCACATTAACCATTATTGGCACATCTCAAGTAAGTCAAATTGACAATAATATAACTGAAATTAACGATGTAAATTCTGTTAAGCAGCGTTATGCTATTGATTTTAGGGGCGCAGTACATGATAGGGCAATAGCAATACGGGATGTGGTGCTATTAACAAATGCTAGTGATTTAAGCGATACGATTAGCTTAATAAATGAGCTCAATAACAATTACCAAATATCGCATGAAAAAATGGCGAGCTTGGTTGATCAAATGACTGATCACGAGCGCTCCCTAATGAAAAAAATTGATAAGATAGAAGAGCATACCCTCCCCTTAGTGGAAAATATTATCGCCGCTAAACGTGCTAATAATATAACGCACGCAACTATGCTATTACTAACCGATGCGCGTCCCTCATTTGTAGAATGGTTGGACAGCATTAATCAATTCATCAATCTGCAAGAACAAACAAATCATAATTTAACGGATAAAACACGTGAGATAACCAGCTCATTTGAGCTATGGATGATTTCATTAACTGCACTGGCTGTTATTATTGGCGCTGTAATTGCCTATATTATTAGTTCAAAAATTAAAAATGCAGTAGGCGGTGAACCTCAAGAAGCAGCAGAAGTAATTGCACGTATCGCTAAAGGTGATTTAACCACTGAAATAAATTCCTGCAGCCCTAATAGTATGATGGCATCAGTTCAAGTAATGCAAAAAGAATTGAAAGCTATCGTCAATAGCATTATTGATTCTTCACAAGAGCTTTCATCTCATTCAGCAAGTGTCGCCTCAGGCTCACAACAAGCACTTTATGCCGCAGATAATCAAGTTACGCTAACTAACTCTGCCGTCACCAATTTAGCCAATATGAGCCATAGCATTCACTCAGTTGCCAGTGCAGTAAAACAAACTGAAGATAATTCAAAAATTACCGCACAATTATCACAACAAGGTAGTCAATCGGTGCAAAAAGTAGCAACCGAAATTGGCGGCATATCAACTACAGTGAAAGCAACAGTCAAACAAGTAAACATACTACAAAATCATGTTAAAAACATTGGTGATATATTAAGTGTGATACGTAGTATTTCAGATCAAACTAACTTACTAGCGCTAAATGCAGCTATTGAAGCCGCTCGTGCAGGCGAATCTGGACGTGGTTTTGCCGTTGTAGCTGATGAAGTTAGGCAACTCGCCCAACGTACAGGTGATGCGACCGGTGATATTGAGAAAATGATTTTACAGATCCAAGATAATACCCAAGCATCTGTCACTGCGATGGAAACCACAGTACCACAAGTAGAAAGTGGTTTATTATTGATGGATGAAGCCAATCAACTACTGCAAGAGATACAACAACAAGCTAATGATTCCTTGGAAAAAGTGCTTGAAATTGTCGACTCAACATCAGTGCAAGTTGCCACTGTGTCAGAAATTAGTTCTGGTGTAGAGGAAATCGCTAACATGTCCAAGGAAACCAGTTTATCCTTAAAAAACAATGCACAAGAAGCAGTCGCATTGGCTGAGTTATCAAAAACACTGAAGCAGTACATTAGCTATTTCAAAGTGAACTAAAGAGCGCTTTAATACTTTAATCTACTAATCTATATCCTACCGCAGGCTCAGTAAGTAAATACTTTGGGCTTGCGGGATTTGCCTCTAATTTTTGCCTTAGCTGCGCTACATGCACACGCACATATTCAGGACGATTTATATATTGCTCTCCCCATATATGGCTTAATATTGCATTATGAGTCAGTACCTTATCTTTATTTTGAAATAATAACAGTAAGATTGCATATTCCTTTTTAGTCAGCTTAACCTCATTGTCACCAACACGCACAATATGCTTATTTGGGTCAATACAAATGTCGCCACATTGCAACGCAAAACTGACTTGATTATTAGTACGCAGTAACACCCGAATACGCGCTAATAGTTCATTGGCGCTAAAAGGTTTAGTAAGGAAATCATTGGCCCCATTATCAAGCGCAGTGACTTTTTCCACTTCACCATCACGAGCTGAAAGCACTAATACCGGTAACTGGCTCCATTGCCTAAACTCCACTAGCCAGTCTTGACCATCCATATCCAAAAGCCCTAAATCTAATAATACAAGGTCATAACTTTGCTCACTTAAAAGTGCAAAACCATCCAGCCCTTTATCACAAATACTCAGCTCATAGCCACTGGCTTGCAGTAAGGTTTTTAAAAAGCTTTGCAACGGCGGAGAATCTTCAAGTATTAAGATTTTAGTCATTATTTTTTATCCAGATTAATTTTGCCAAGGCCATTTCTGTATCGTTATCTATCGTCAGTGAAAATGTGCCTTGATGAAACTTAGCAACCACATCACAAATTACACTGCCAAGCCCTACACCTTCATCAGCACTTGCCTGTGGCTTGCTAATTAATTTATTGCTCAATAGTAATTGATAACTCACCGCTGACTCGTAACGGCTTTGGGTAAATTCAACAACCACCTCACCATCACCATAACGCCATGCATTTTCGAGCATATTTGCCAGTGCTATTTCTAACAGTGTCACATCGCCTTGGCAGCTCGAATTGGCATCAATATTTGTTGTTACCACAAAATGCGCTAATTGATGCTGCCTACGTGCTTTTGCTTCGCTTAGCAAAGCTTGCAAGTTAATTGTTTGCCAGCACAGGTTTTCGCCCATTTTATTTACTCGGCTAAGCTCCATCACCTTGTCAAAATGCTGATTAAGAATTTTACTTTGCTCATAAATATTACCGGCCTGCTCTTTTATTATCGCTTCACTGAGTGTGATCTCATCATCGGCCAACATGCTTGAGGCGCCCATAATAGTTGCCAGTGGCGTGCGCAAGTCATGAGATAAACTGCGTAATAATGCATTTTTAGCACGCTCGAGTTCAGCTTGAACTGAAATTGCCGCCGACTGCTGCCTCAGTAAGGTTTTCTCATGTACCTGATACAACAATGAAATTGCGGTATTTACGAAGCTCCTTTGTCCTTCAGACAGTAACGTTGCAAAAGCAAACCCCCCCATACTTTGCTCTTTATCACTTAATAGCATAAATTCACCTGCCACTTGCTGACGCATTTGTTGAAATTGGCAAGTAATGGCCAAATGCTCGCTAATAAGCTGCTGAAAGTACTGCTTTTGCTCATCCAGTGCGTCTAAACTATTTAATCCTTTAGCCAGCTCATACAGTGTTCGACTATTACTCGCGTGTAATTGTACATCTCGCACCTTAGTGTTTAATTCGCCCGCTAACTGGCTGATCATCAGTCCCACAATGAGCATCACGATAAAAGTAACTAGATACTCAATATTTTCAATATGAAAAGTAAAATACGGGGTAACATAAAACCAATCGGTACACGCTACACTGACCAAGGTGGTAATGGCTGCAACGCGTCGGTTACTGCGAACTGCAACCCAGGCGACCCATAACAGCTGTAACATCACAATGTCGGTGGTCGAAAACCAATCTCGTAACGGATAAATCGCCATAACTACAATGATCGGCATTATCACCGCCAAAAAAAATGCTTTATATTTGCTTGGTTTGCCCTGCACTTGATTCATTAACGATTCCTCTGACAATTAACTACATAGGTTACTGCCTTTTCAATATTGCCTCTATAAAGTTTTTATAAAGTTTTTTATCTCATTTATAAAATCTTTATAAAGCTTTGCAGTGCAGCGCTGACTTTACTATTTGATCCCGTATATTCAACTCAACTTTAGTGATTGCGTGTTACCTGCTATAGGTATTTGATAAGGCGTATTGATGATAAATTGGAAAATCACCTTAAGACTACTCGCCTTTCCTATTATTTGGATGGGAGTGGTACAACTGGTCTTTGCAGCGCTTTCATTATTTATTTTTAAAGACCGAGTTATTAGCGCATTTCTTATTCCTGGCGCAACGATGATCTCTGTCGCTTTAGTGCTACTTATCAATTTACGTAAAACTGATCTAACCGCCGCAACATTCAGAGATGCACTTATTTACGCCACAGTAACGTGGATTATAGCCGGTGTGTTAGGCGCCATTCC
>NZ_JACJEY010000073.1:0-19769 GCF_014164295.1 Pseudoalteromonas sp. SG43-7 | reverse complement strand
TAGTTTCAGTGCTTCTGCTTTAAATTCAGCAGAATGGAGAATACGTTTTTTCTTGTTTGTCATGGTTCACCTCATTAGTGATTGTACTCACTTAATTAGGTGTCCAAAACTGGTGGTGCGGATCAGTGTTACGGGAGTCATTCATCAAGTCTTTCACAAAGTACTTTGACATTTTAAAGGACATATTATGTTGACGAAGTATTTCATTGACCGAACATTCTAATGCAAATATTTCAGCTTCAGTAATCATTTTATGCACCTCCAATGTGCTTATTATATAATTCCAATAACTTCGAATTCAGTTCATCATCAGTAAAAGCAACAATATTACCGGCTGGCTTCGAATCATCTAAGCTTCCTATTCTCACTTCAAAATTTTCATTATCAAAACTATCTATAAAAATATGACTTCCTTTTTGTTCATCAAAAAATGATGCAAAGTTGTCTGTAATTGTCATATCAAATTTCATGTTTCTTCCTTGTAGATTAAACATCAAATAATAAAATCTAGTAACATTCTTGCCGATGTATGCAATAGCTTTGCAAATACTCCACGCGACATATTAAACGTTTCGCGAATATTGATTATTTCATCGGGTGAAATGGCGGGCTTATTTGCATCATTCATAGCATAAGTGAGTAAGGTTAGCTTGTCTTGTGCATGCGCTTAAATGTACGCAAATTACTTACACTTATTAAGTTAGCACTATGACGCGATATAAACCTGCTACCAGTGTGTAGCCGCAGGTTTATACCCCGTCAAATATATAATTTAGACGTTGGATAAAACTCAGCTGCGGAGCAAACCCTGTCGCGATATAAAATCACTGCTACATGGGCTGTTAGAAATGAAAACAAAAGTGCGGGATCTCTCCCGCGCTTCATTTTTCGCTTTAGTAATTTTGGTAATTACTTAGCCTGCCGTTTGTTCGTCACGGCTGCGTTTTTTGTCACCTTTTTTACGCATGTGTTTTTTAATTTCTTGGTACTTTTCACGTTGTTCAGCATTTAATACTTGCCATACTTGATGCTGCGTTTTTAGGTTAATTAAGCCAAATTGCTCGCCTTTGGTTTGGCGCTGCGCTAATAACTCTTTTGCTGCGGCTTCATCAAAGGCTGGCATATCTAACAATGCTTGCATTTGTGCCTTATGGGCAGCACGCTCTTGCTTCATGGCCTGTTTATCGTTGCCACGTAGCGCTTTAAATTGTGCTTTTTGCGCATCAAAAATGCTTTTTAACTGAGTTTGTTGTTGCTCAGTTAAATCAAGCTTTTTAACGCCACGCTCAGAGAGTAAAAAGCGCGCTTGTTTATGCTGTTGAGAATGGCCTGGTTTATGATCCATGCCCTCTTTTGCTATTACGGCGCCAGTGCCTAATGTTGCTGTCGCTAATCCACAAATTAATACTAGTTTAGAAACTTTACTTGAAATAGTCATAATCATTACCTTTGAGTTGCTTGTAACTTAGTGTCTGTTCAGTTGTTATATTCACTATAACTAACCAAGTGCAAAGCAACGCAAAGCAATGTAAAGGTTGTGTAAAGGTTCACTTTTAAGTGCGTTAAGGCGTAAAATGAAGTTATTCCAGCGTGGTTAAGGTGAGCAAATAATGAAGCTATTAATGATTGATGATGATACCGGTTTATGTGAGTTACTCTCAGAGTACTTAACTGCGCAAGGTTTTCAAATAGAATGTGCCCATGATGGCGAACAAGGCTTAAAACAAGCGCTTGAGCAAGAGTATGCATTAATTTTACTCGATGTTATGTTACCAAAACTAGATGGTTTTGAAGTATTAAAACAGCTTAGGCAAACAAAATTAACGCCGGTGATCATGCTAACCGCCAAAGGTGAAGACTTTGACCGTATTTTTGGTCTTGAACTAGGCGCTGATGATTACATTCCTAAACCATTTAATCATCGTGAATTACTCGCGCGGGTTAAAGCGATTACTCGTCGTATTGAACATATTACTAGCCTAGCAAATACCAGCAGTAATAAGTTAACCGTTAATAATATTGTTATAAATTTAGCTGCCCGCGAAGCGTATGTAGATGAACACCCGCTAAGCCTAACCGGTACTGAATATGAAGTACTTGCCTTACTGGTTAAACATGCAGGTGAAGTGGTCAGTAAAGAGCAAATAAGTGAAGAGGTGCTCGGTAGACGCCTAGCCTCTTTTGATCGCTCAATTGATATGCATGTGAGTAATATTCGTAAAAAAATTGCCGAGTTCAACAATGCAGAACGAATAAAAACCATGCGAGGGACTGGTTATGTCTTTATCCAAGGGGAGTAATAAAACTCGGTTTTCTTGGCTAAAACATCCTCAGCACTTTTTATTTTTCAAAATTTTTGTGTGGTTTTGGCTAACAGTAATAGGCACCATAACTGCATTGGTGTTTTTAAGTAACATTGCGACCAATCAAGTCAGTTATGAGAACTTACATGGGCCCATGCAGAAAAACTTGCAATACACGGCCAAAGGCATCGAACGTATGGTAGTCAAACATAATAAATCGATTGCCGAAATTTTAACTCATCCGCGGCTTGCAAAACAAAAGTTACTATATTTAAATTCAGATCAGCCAGATCACTCGCTCAGTAGCAGAGTACCATCAAGTGAGATTGATTTAAGTTTACTTAATTTCACTAAAAACATGCCGCCACAAATTATTTTTACCGAGTATTATCAAGCATTCGGACCGATAGAAATAAACCTTCCTGAGGGGCAATTTTACCTATACGAAATTGATGAGAATCATCAACCACCTTTTTTTATACGGTTAAAGCTGATGCCGATTTGGCTAAAAGTGATCATTGCTTTACTGGCTTCATTAACTTTAAGTTTTATATTTAGTCGTAACCTAATTGCACCTATTAATCACTTAAAGCAAGCTGCAATTAAGCTCTCTGACGGCGATTTAACCGCGCGCGCTGAAATTGATCCAAACAGGCAAGATGAACTGGGCGTACTTGGCCGTGACTTTAATAGTATGGCAACTCAGTTAGAGCAACTGATTTCTGCACAAAAGCGCTTATTGGCTGATATATCTCACGAGTTGCGTTCCCCCCTAACTCGCCTTAAAATGGCTACGGGTCTTGCGCAAATGCAGACCCCAGAAGAAAACCAAACCTATTTATTACGCATTGAAAAAGAAGCAAATCAGCTCGATAAAATGATCGCTGATGTGCTGCAAGTATCGCGCTTAGAGGCGAAAAGTCAGGCGCTATCGCTGCATCAACAATCCTTACAGATCATTATTGATCATGTTTTGAATGATGCGCAATTTGAAGCTAAACAGACCAATAAGCAATTAATTATAAATGGTCAACTCAATGTTGATATTTATTGTGACGAGAGTCTCATTGCCAGTGCGCTAGAGAATGTTTTACGCAACGCAATAAAATATGCAGAGCAAACAATCACCCTAACATTGAGTTTAAGTGATGCTATTTATATAGAGATCAGCGATGATGGCCCGGGCGTCGAACCGCAAAATTTAGCCAAATTATGTGAGCCATTTTTTCGCCAATCTGATGCACGAGACAGAACTAGCGGCGGTACAGGACTTGGCTTAGCAATTGCTAAAAATGCAATTGCCGCCCATTCTGGCAGTTTAACGCTGCATAATAAACAACCAAGTGGGTTATGTGTGCGTATCGCCTTACCTCTGGATAAACAAAAATAATCATGGCCATTATGTTTTACAGCACAGAGCAAAACTTACTTTCCCAACAACCTGAGATCACAGAGTTTTTTCAGCAGCAGTTGCACAAAGCGCAGCTGACTACCGATAATGGCGATTTATATTATGGCTATGTGATACCTGAGCATGCCAAGGCCGCTATTGTTATTTGCTCTGGACGCATTGAAGGATTAGATAAATACCAAGAGCTAATCTGGGAGTTATACAAAAATAACTATGCGGTGTTTATTATTGATCATCAAGGCCAAGGCCGTTCTTATCGCGCTTTAGCCAACCCTCATAAAGGTTTTGTTAATAAATTTAGTGATTATGCTGATGATTTAGCACTGTTTGACCGTTTAATTGTCAGTAAACTCTACCAAGGCAAAAAGGTCATCCTCGGGCATTCAATGGGCGGCGCGATTGCTTTTGATTTCCTAACCCGGTTTGAACATAACTACAGTGGGGTATTTTTGTCTTCGCCCATGTTTGATATTTTCACTAAAGGAATTCCCAAACCAGTTGCTAAACTTGCCGCTCGTATTGCCTGTTTATTTGGTTTTAATAAACACTATGCATTTGGCCAAGCAGATTATCTGCCTATTGCTTTTACACAGAACGACCTAACCAGTAGCGAAACTCGCTATGATTTATTTAGACAGACCTACCAAACGGATAGCGCGCTACAATTAGGCGGGGTGACTTACGGCTGGTTGAATGAAGCTTTTGGTTTTATGACAACTCTTGAAAAACAAAAGCTATTGATTCCACTTTTTGTAGCCAGTGCTGAGCACGATACTGTGGTTGATAACCAAGCCCAATTAGCCTTAGTTCACCGTCAAAGTAATGCTATTTTACAAACATTTGCGAATGCTAAGCACGAGTTACTATTTGAACAAGACACCATTCGCAAAGCTGTGCTTAGCCGTTTTTATCAGTTTTGTGATTCATTAACTTGAGCGCGGCTATGGCTCAATGACATTGGATCTTGATGGATCAAAATATCCATTTCACAATTAAATTCTTGTTGGATCATCGCCACTACTTCATCTGCTACATAATGAGCACGGATCAAGGGGAGTTGATCTTCAAGCTCTAAATGCATTTGAATAAACTTAATTTTACCACCTTGTCGCGTGCGTACATCGTGTACGCCAAATACATCGTTATGACTGTTAGCGATTGATATGATACTGGCTTTTTCGTCCTCAGGTAGTTCTTTATCCATTAAGTGATCAGCGCTTTGCCTAGCAATATCCCAACTGTTATAAAGCAAATAACCTGCAACACCAATGGCAAAAATAGGATCCGCGTACAGCATGTCATTTTGCGCAAGCAGTATGGCCAGCAGTACTGCTGCATTTAAAATTATATCGCCTTTGTAGTGCACAGAGTCTGCTTTAACTGCAATGGACTCGGTATGCTTAATGACTTGAGTTTGTACATAAACCACCACTAAGGTGCAAGCAATCGCAAATAGACTAACCCATACCCCGAGCATTGAATGATTTAACACCACAGGATTAAACAATCGTTCAATGCCATGAAACGCCAATAAACAGCCAGAGCCTGCAATAAATGCCGCTTGCCCTAAACCCGCCAAGGCTTCAGCTTTACCATGGCCAAAACGATGATCGTCATCAGCTGGGCGCAGTGCATAAAAGAGCACCATAAAACTCATTGCTGAAGCGGTAATATCCATCAATGAGTCGGTAAGTGATCCGAGCATAGACGCAGAGCCAGACGCAAGCCATGCCCAACATTTAGCAGCAATCATTAAACTCACCATCACCATAGTGACCACACTTGCTGTTTTTACCCAAAACTCATAACTGCGCTGATGCACGTTTTTGCCTATGCCTAAAGTGTTTACTTAAAATGAGTATATCATTTTTTTTATCTGTTTCGTGTATACTCTCGAACGTCAAAATGTAGATCACCAATAAGGCTCGTTATGCTTGATATCGTTTTATACCAACCTGAAATTCCACCTAACACAGGGAATATTATTCGCCTGTGTGCAAATACGGGCTATGCTTTGCATTTAATCGAGCCTTTGGGCTTTGAGTGGGACGATAAGCGCGTGAAAAGAGCTGGCCTTGATTACCATGAATTTAGCCATGTGCAACGCCATCCATCATTTGCAGCTTACTTAGAAAAATGCCAACCTAAAAAAGTATATGCATGTACCACTAAAGGCAGTCAGTTTCACCATCAAGCAAGTTATGAAGCGGGTGATTGTTTAGTGTTTGGCCCAGAAACCCGTGGCTTACCAGATGATATAATTCAATCACTACCTAATGAACAACGCGTGCGTATTCCTATGCAAGCTAACAGTAGAAGCATGAACTTATCTAACGCAGTGGCTGTTTTTGTTTATGAATCATGGCGTCAGTTAGGCTTTCCTAACGCGCAGTAAGTGATATTAAAATGCGCCTATACCATTGGGCGCTTTACCCTCTAATTATCTTTAAAATTTAGCACCGCCTAGCGCAATAAATTTGCCTTGCGTGGATTCGCATTATTTCTATTCCTACACTATTCTAAATAAGTTCTTTTTAAACTGATTCAACGGATTGTAATGCGTTTTATCCTTCAAACATGCTGTTTTATTAGTATGTTATCTACTGTAAATGTAAACGCGAGTGTAGCTGAATTAAATGCGAATGAGCTTTCGCTACCCGCCATTAATGACTTTACTCAAGACCCGAGTAATGCGTTTTGGCTCGCAACTAATAAAGGGCTGTTTAACTACGACTCGGTGCACCTTTTTAGTGGCCAAGCACCGCCTTTTTCATCATTTGCGAATCAAGCCATTTTACAAGTAGCGACTTATAAATCCTGGTTATTAATTAACACTGAGCAAGGGCTGAGTTTAATCAACTTAATTAACAACCAGTTAATTCAACTAACCGCAACACCGCTAAAACAGCCGATATTAACCACCGAGCTCGGCTTTTACTTTCTGTACCAAGGTCAGATCCACACTATAAAAGACGAAAAACTCCATTCCCCATTCGCCTTTTCAGAGCAGATCGTCGAACTCGCATTGGGATTTAACAACAGCCTATGGCTACATTCAGGTAGTAATTTAGTTAGTCACTTTGATTTAGCAAGTAATGCAATTACAGCTCAGCTCATCGTCCCCGCGCCTATCGCGCAGTTAAGTCCAAGTCAAACCTCAGCAGCGATCCTTATCAATACCAATAACGACCAACATTACCTGTTTAACAACACGCACTCTATGCAAGAAATAAAACTCCAGCATGCGCATGTTCAACAACTAAATTACTTTGATGATCAGCTCTATTATTTGCATAAAAATCGCGCTTATAAACATGATTTAACGACCAAAAACACGAATCCTTTGTTTTATAGTGCTCCTGCACGCTTTTTATCAATTAAACAAAACAACCAACAACTGTGGCTGCAAACTGCCACTAAAAGCTGGCTAAAGCTCCCTGCAATGCAAATTATCACAACCCCTATCACCGATAATCCTGCTCCGCGTATGCAGCAATACTTTGACATGTTGGAACAGTTAGGTAATTTTACACAACATAAAAAAATTATTACCATCGCTTATCTGCGCGAAGACAAATGGGCTGTTGCAACCGACACTGGTTTATATTTATACAGTGCCCGCAACCTCACTTTTGATTTATTAATAAAGGATCAAGTTGCTGCGCTGCATTCAACTGCCCCAACAACACTGTGGGTAGCAACCAAAAAGCAATTAATAAAATATGATTTTGCGACGCAGCAACAAAGCCAAACACTACCAATTAGTAACATTAATGCTTTAACATCCCTTAATGACGAGCAATATCTCGCAAGTGATGGTGAGCAATTATTTTATATTGCTAAACAACAGCTCACCGCCCTTGAGCTTGAAACTGAAGCCCTCGGGCAGATCAATGCTATGTATTATCAACGCAACTCTTCAAGGCTTTGGCTTGCGACAAGTAACGGCTTATGGCAGAGCCAATGGCAAGCACCTGAAAATTCTCAGCAAATAACACTTGAGATAAATTTTGATAAAGTAAGTACATTTAACACCACAGCCATTTACGAAGCACCACAAAATGCTTTGTGGATAGTTGATTCTCAAGCGATAAAACTCTACAAACCCAGCACTAACCTATGGGTTGAAAATGCCACTCATAGTATTGCCGCTTATATTGATGATTCTATTAGTTATGAGCAACTTCCAAAATCACTCTTTAGCGTTAGCTACCGTGATAAAATAATGTTGTTTGCGCCAACGGGTAATACTTTATTAGAAGTGCATTCAACACAAGTACCACCTCAAAACAGCTCTTTTTTAATCAGTCATCTGACTTTACACTATCAAGAGCAAGACCAAGACTATTACCACTTAGCAACCAACGCAGTAAATACCAGCCAACCGCTAAAAGGCATCTCTGTTTGGTTTAGCAGTAATGGCCTCTTACCTATGCAGCTCAATTACCGACTCGATCCCAATGGCGATTGGCTAGCACTGCCGAATGCTCAGACCATGCTGTCTCTGGCTAGTAATGCAAAGAATATTTATCTTGAAGTTAAAAACCTTAATCAAGTAAATAACGAGCCGTTAGTGTTAATGATTAAACAAACGGCTTTTGCCTTCCCTCACTGGATCAACCACCTCGTTTTAGCGGCTATTTTTGCTATTTTACTGCTGTTAATTGTTTATAGATTAAAAAGTGGTGCTAAGCATAATTTGGTCAACGCGTTAATGACGCAATCAAAAGATGCCATTTGGATCGCCAATGAGCAGTTTCAAATCACGAACATAAACCAAGCATTTACAACTATTTGTGGCTTTACTCTTGCTGATGTAGTGGGTAAAAAACCAAAAGCATTTACTGTAAACGGTCGCGATAAAAAATTAGAAAGCCTCATTTATAATGATCTAGAGGTTGATGGTTATTGGTCTGGTGAAATTTGGAATGTGCGTAAAGACGGGCAACCCTATGCCTTAGATTTATCGATAACCAAAGTAAAAACCCCTAACCTACGTACTAGTAGCGCGCATTATATTGGGTTATTTTCAGATGTAACTGCACGTAAGAATAATGAACGTGCGATGCTTAAATTAACCACTCGAGATTCTGTCACTGGGCTTTCCAATCGCACTATTTTTATTGAATCTGTAAATAAGGCAATTGCCAGCTGTAATAACAACTTCCCTAATTTACTGATTATTTTTATAGATTTAGACAATTTTAATAAAATTAACGAATCCCTTGGTCACGCAATCGGTGATGAACTATTAAAAGAAGTTGCGGGCAGACTCACTCGTAATCTTGATTCTGGTTATACCTTGGCCCGCTTAGGGGGAGATGAATTTGCTATACTCGTACCGCCCTATTTATATTCAGGCATGTCCGTCTTTTTCGCCAAAAAACTGGCCGATAATATCCTTAAACAATTCCAAACACCGTTTATGCTTGAGGGTATAGAGAGCTTTATTTCTGCCTGTTGTGGTATCGCCGGGTACCCAGAAAACGGTTATAACAGCGAAGCACTGATGCGCAGCGCCAATAGTGCGCTCAATCACGCTAAAAAGATAGGTCATAATAATTATCAATTTTTTGATAAATCTAAACACACAATTGATATGAATGAACTTAGTAAAGAAAGCGCACTTTTTCGGGCAATCGAACATCAGGACTTTCAATTATTTTACCAAGTAAAATATAACGCAGATAAAGATCAAATACATGGTTTTGAAGCCTTAGTGCGTTGGCCGCAAGTTGATGGCAGCATCATTAGCCCGGCTGAATTTATCCCCCTTGCAGAACAAAATGGCGCAATTATTCCACTCACTTTATTGCTAATGAAGCAGCTATTTAAACAACTAGAGTTATGGCGTAATGAAGGAGTAAGTTTTGGTAAAGTGGCAATTAATATTTCGGCTCTGCACTTTCAGCAAAGTAGTTTAGTCGAAACCCTCACTGAGTGTTTAACAAACTATGATGTGCCTGCACGCTGTGTTGAGTTAGAAATAACCGAAAGTGCCATGATGGATAACCCTGAATTTGCCCAACAGCAAATGAACCGCTTAAAAGCATTTGGCTTTACCATTGCGCTGGATGACTTTGGTACTGGTCATTCATCATTGGGTTATTTAAAACGTTTTCCAATCGATACTTTAAAAATTGATCGCTCTTTTATTAAAGATATTGTCGATAGTGAGCAGGATCGTAATATTACCGCGACAATTATTCGCCTCGCTAAATACTTACATATCGATGTTGTTGCCGAAGGAGTTGAAACTAAAGAGCAGGCTTATATGCTGCATGTTATGGGCTGTAATACGATGCAAGGCTATTATTATAGTCGTCCGCTTTGTGCTGAAAAGGTAGCTACTTATCTCGAAAAAAACAATCTGAGAAAACAATCTAATTTGATGAATGACTAAGTACCTTGTTAGTTATAAGATTAACTACCAGCGTTTATACAAACCCATAAACGCTGGCAGCTACAAGGCACTGTTACTCTGATTTTTGCTCGCGACCTAATAAAGCCATCGCGGCTTCTTTCACGTCTTTATTTTCATAAAGTACCTGATAGATTTGCTCAGTGATCGGCATTTCGATACCAGTACGTTGTGCAAGTAAATAGACTTCTTTGGTGTTGCGATAACCTTCGACCACTTGACCAATTGATGCTATCGCCTGCTCTACCTTTTCACCTTTACCCAGTGCTAAACCAAAACGACGGTTACGAGACTGATTATCGGTGCACGTTAGGATCAAATCTCCCAGCCCAGCCATGCCCATAAAGGTTTCTGACTTAGCACCAAGCGCGCAGCCTAACCGGCATAACTCAGCTAAACCACGGGTGATCAATGCTGTCCGCGCATTAGCACCAAAACCAAAGCCGTCAGACATACCAGCGCCAATCGCAATCACATTTTTAACCGCGCCACCGAGCTGAATACCAATAAAATCATTATTGTTATAGACCCTAAATGAGCGACCACAATGCAATAGTTCAGCTAACTGTTTTGCAAAGGCTGTTGATGTTGACGACACTGAAATTGCAGTAGGTAAACCCATCGCCATTTCTTTAGCAAATGTAGGGCCTGATACGACCGCAAGTGGCACATCATCACCTAATTCTTGCTGTGCAACCTCTTGCAAAAGTCGGCCTGTATCTGGTTCAAGCCCTTTGGTGGCCCATGCAACTTGTGCCCCTTCAAGTAATGAAGGCTTAATTTGCTGTAGCGTATCGCCAAATGCATGACTTGGCACAACAACCAAGATCACTTGGCTTGCAGTTACTGCGGTGTGTAAGTCGGCTTCAAGGTGTAAAGTGTCAGGAAAAGTGACATCAGGTAGGTAACGTTGATTTTTCCGCTCAGCTGCAAGCGTGGCAACGTCATCGCTATTGCGACCCCAAAGTGTCACTTGGTGACCGTTTCGGGCTAAACAAATAGCAAGGGCGGTGCCATAAGACCCCGCCCCTAATACAGTAACAGCTGAATTGGCTGTACTCATAAGTTATGCGTCTGCAGTTGCCTGTTCAGCTTGCGCTGCACGTTGCTGCATGTATTGAGCAAATAACGCATCAAAGTTCACAGGTGCAAGGTTAAGCTGTGGGAATGTACCACGGTTAACTAAGTTAGATACCGCTTCACGTGCGTACGGGAACAATACGTTCGGGCAGAATGCGCCAAGCATGTGTGCAAGTTGTACTTCTTCAACTTCAGCGATAGTGAAAATACCCGCTTGTTGAATTTCACATAAAAAAGCCGTTTCTTCACCGATAGAAGCTGTAACAGTCAGTGCTAATACTACTTCAAACACGCCTTCGTCTAATTTATTAGAACGTGTATCAAGGTCAAGCTTAACTTCTGGTGTCCATTCTTTTTGGAAAATAGCAGGTGAATTAGGCGTTTCAAAAGACACGTCTTTTGTGTAAATACGTTGGATCGTAAATTGTGCGCCAGTTTCTTCTTGTGCTGCTACGTTCTGATTTTCTTCGTTCATGATAATTCCTAACTTTTAATCGTTTTTATAATAAATGCTTAAGCGTTTAACTTAGCGTCAAGTTTGCCTTGGGCTTCAATCGCCATCATGTCGTCACAACCGCCGATATGCTCATCATTAATAAAAATTTGCGGTACTGTGCTCGCGCCACCTGCTTTGGCGATCATTTCGTCACGTAATTCAGGCTGTACACCAATGTCGATATTTGTAAATTGCACACCTTTATTTGTTAGCAACGCTAAAGCACGCTGACAAAAAGGGCAATACGCTTTGGTGTAAAGAACAACATTACTCATAACAATTCCTCTATCGGCCTAACTAACTTAATTAGCGACCTGTTGTCGTTGGTAGACCTGCACTTTGCCATGCACCCATACCACCAGATAAAACATAAACTGATTCAAAACCAGCTTTATGCATAGCAGTTGCGATACCTGAGGCTGTCATGCCTGTGGTACATACCAATATAATGGGTTTACTCTTAGACTTTTCAAGGCTTGAGAAGTCAGATTGTTTCGCTTTTTCAGGGCTAATATGCTCAGCGCCTGCTATACGGCCATTATTAAATTCTTTTTGTGCACGTATATCTACAACGACACCGTCTTCACGGTTAATTAATAACGTTAATTGTTGCGGATTTATTTGACGAATTGCTGAAAACTTACTTTTAAACCAGCCGCCCACGATGAGTGCAACTAAAGCAACCCAAGCTAAACTTAATATCGGATGATTACCGACAAATTCAATATATTGATCCATGCGTCTTCCACTATGAAAATTGTCCCGCGCCTGTAGCACTGGGGTTAAACGTAAGGGCAATGCCCTAGCCACGCAAGTATACGTGCTTGATTAGAAATTACCAGAGAGTGAAATATTTTAATATGTCCCTTTGATTGCTGATCATAACCACAAAACACGGTATGCTAAGGCTAAGCAGGAGCTAATTTTCAGGAACAAAAATGACACAACATAAAAAACCTCTCGTATTAATGATTTTAGATGGTTGGGGATACCGTGAAGATACCCAAAGCAACGCAATTTTAGCGGCAAATACCCCTGTTTTAGACGAACTTTGGGCAACTCGCCCGCACACCCTAATTTCTGCATCAGGTTTAGATGTTGGTCTTCCTGATGGGCAAATGGGCAACTCAGAAGTAGGCCACGTCAACTTAGGTGCTGGCCGTGTGGTTTATCAAGATTTCACCCGCATCACTAAAGCAATAAACGACGGTGAGTTTGCACATAATCCAACACTAGTTGAAAACATTGATAAAGCAGTAAATGCTGATAAAGCGGTGCATTTAATGGGTTTATTAAGCCCAGGTGGTGTGCATAGTCATGAAGATCATATTGTAGCTGCAATTGAATTAGCTGCAGCGCGCGGTGCTAAAGAAGTGTATTTTCATGCATTTTTAGATGGCCGAGACACTCCACCACGTAGCGCAAAAACGTCAATTGAACGTATTGAAGCGCTGTTTAGCAAATTAAACTGTGGTCGCTTAGCATCAATCATTGGCCGCTACTATGCAATGGACCGCGATAATCGCTGGAACCGAGTAGAGCAAGCTTATGATCTAATGGTCAGTGGGATCGCACAACATAGCTACGAAAATGGTGTTGATGCATTAGCTGCGGCTTACGAACGTGATGAAAACGATGAGTTTGTTGCTGCAACTACCATAGCAGCACAAGGCCAAGACGCAGTACAAATTAATGACGGTGATACGGTTATTTTCTTAAACTTTAGAGCCGACCGTGCTCGTGAAATGACCCGCGCATTTGTTGATAAAGACTTTGACGGTTTCGCCAAGAAAAAAGCCCCCGCACTAAGCGGCTTTGTTATGTTGACCGAATACGCAGCAGACATCGACGCACCAGCAGCCTTTGCCACAGTCCCTTTGACTAATGTATTGGGTGAATGGTTTGAAAAACACCATAAAACACAGCTACGTATTTCTGAAACTGAAAAATATGCACATGTGACGTTTTTCTTTAGTGGCGGACGTGAAGATGAATTTGAAGGTGAAACCCGCGAGCTGATCCCATCACCACAAGTTGCGACCTACGATTTACAACCTGAAATGAATTCAGAAATGCTCACCGATAAACTCGTCGAAGCGATTAAAAGCGGTAAATACGATGCAA
This sequence comes from Pseudoalteromonas sp. SG43-7, assembly GCF_014164295.1. Lineage (NCBI taxonomy): Bacteria > Pseudomonadati > Pseudomonadota > Gammaproteobacteria > Alteromonadales > Pseudoalteromonadaceae > Pseudoalteromonas > Pseudoalteromonas sp. SG43-7. The sequence continues at coordinate 5,934 of NZ_JACJEY010000073.1, read as the reverse complement.
TTATTTGTAACTATCCAAATGGCGATATGGTCGGTCACTCAGGTGTATTTGAAGCCGCAGTAAAAGCCTGTGAAGCAGTCGATCAATGTATTGGTCGTGTTGTTGCTGCCCTTGAAGAATTTGGTGGTGAAGCATTAATTACAGCTGATCACGGCAATGCTGAACAAATGGCTAACCTTAAAACTGGCCAAGCGCATACCGCACACACCAGTGAACCGGTTCATTTCATTTATGTTGGTCGTGATGCAACACCAAGCGAAGGCAAAGCCCTCAGTGATGTTGCGCCAACCATGTTGCACTTAATGGGCATGGAACAACCAAGCGAGATGACTGGCACACCAATCATGACATTGAAATAAACCATGAACAAAAGTATTAACCCATTAATTTTTAGTACGCTCGTTGTTACTGCGTTAATACTCACTTCATTAGTGACGGCCCCTGCCGTCGCTAATGAAGATCGTACTAAAAAAGATCTCAGCGAAATCCAAACAGCATTAAAGCAAAGCCAAGCTGAACTTGCCGCCCAGCGTAAAGACATCGAAAAATCGCAAAAGAACCTGCAACAGCACGAACTCGAGATCGCAAAAAATGCCAAGGCACTGAATATTGCCGAGCAATCAATTCGCGATACTGAAAAACAACAACAGCAGCAACAGCAGCAAGCTGAAGCACTTGAGGAAAAACGCCTAGAGCAGCAACATGCACTCGCCGCACAAATTAAAAGTGCCTATATGTCTGGCGGACATGACTACTCTAAAATGCTATTAAATCAAGAAAATACTGCACAGGTTGAACGCACCTTAAGTTATTATAATTACCTCAACAAAGCGCGTATTGAGCAAATTGATGAGTTAAAAGCACTCCTGATTGAAATAGCGGATGTACAAACCGAACTTGAAAAAACCAAGCAACACTTAGTTGTGCTCCATAAAGAGCAAGCCAATCGTCATCAAGCACTCATTGCAGCGCAACAACAACGAAAAGCCAACATCAGTGAATTAAAAACCAAGCTTAGCTCAACCAAAAACTCAATTGATTACTTAAAAGATAATGAAAAAACCCTAGTAGCTACCTTGCAAGAACTTGAAAAAGAAAAAACTAAAAAGGTTGAGTTGCTGGGCCTATCAGCCAGTAAAGGTAAATTAAACTGGCCAACAAAAGGTAAAATTGAGCACAGCTTCGGCCAACATAAGCACGGTGGTATTGACTGGAAAGGCGTATTAATTGGCGCTAATGAAGGCAATAATGTGCATAGCGTCCACAACGGTCAAGTCGTGTTTGCTGATTGGTTAAAAGGCTACGGCTGGGTTATTGTTATTGACCACGGTGAAGGCTTTATGAGTTTATACGGCCATACTCAAACCTTACTAAAAGACGTAGGTGATATAGTACGCCAAGGCGATATTATCGCTTTAGTTGGTCAAAGCGGCGGACAAGCAAATTCTGGTCTATACTTTGAAATACGCCACAAAGGACGCGCAGTAAATCCTGTAACATGGTGCAGACGCATTTAATTGATTAAACAGCTGCACCCCACTGGGAGCAGCTGATGCTAAATACACAATTACAAATACAGCGGTTACAATACCCTGCTTTTAATCGCATTCTAATAAGCTATTTATTACTCGTTAGCGTTTTTTTGTGCCTAAGTTTTAATAGCTTTGCAGTGACCTCGGTGGGCGATTTAAAAAGCCAACAAAAAAACGAAATCCTCTTTAATATCCATGCCTATTATGTTGAAGACTTAGCTTTACAACAAAGCTTTGAAAGCAGCCAACAATTTGAAGCCCTGCTTGCACAGCTAGACCCATACTCTAAGTACCTTGATGAACACGAGTTAGAAGCGCTATTTAGCAGCACTAACGGCCGCTATACAGGCCTTGGGATTGAAGTAAAACAGCAACAACAAAAAATTATTATTGTAAATACGATCAAAGATTCTCCCGCAGCCATTGCCGGAGTACAAATGAATGATGTGCTACTTGCCGTTAATCAGCAAACGGTCGCACATAAAGACATCAATCAAGTTGCACAAATGATTAAAGCGAGTGACACAGCAACGGTTACCTTAACGATTGAACGAGGTAATTCACCACAAGCCATTTATTTTACTCTGACTAGATCAGAAATTAACTTAGAGAGTGTCACCAGTTCATTATCAGAGTTTGGTATTGGTTATTTGGCAATAAATAGTTTTACCAATCACACCTTGCATGATGTTGCGCGGCAAATAACAGCACTGCAAAGCCATTACGGTAATCCACTTACAGGCTTAGTGCTCGATTTACGCGACAATCCAGGCGGCACATTACAAAGTGCTGTAGCGGTATCGGATCTGTTTTTACAAAGTGGCACCATAGTCACCACCAAAGGTCGCTTTTATGATGCAAACCAGCACTTTCGCGCCAAAAAAGGTGATATTTTAAATGGTGCGCCAATCGTGGTACTTATTAATGAAAACTCGGCCTCAGCAGCAGAGATTTTAGCCGCTGCACTTAAAGACAATCACCGTGCCACACTAATTGGCAGCCAATCATTTGGCAAAGGCTCTGTGCAGTCTCTGATCCCATTAGGCAATGGTAATACAGCACTAAAACTAACCACTGCAAAATACTTTACCCCCTCAGGACAATCAATTGATGGCATTGGCGTAACCCCTGATGTGGCGATTAATCAATCAACCCTTTCGCAAATTGATAAAGTAGTTATAATAAAAAACGAACAAGGAAATGACGATCAGCTATGGTCACGCACAGACTCAGCTGATCCACTGTTATTAAAAGCACAGCAGCTATTAACTATGAAATAAAGCTTTTAGCTCACTATAAAAAAGATAATAAAAATTATAAACGTGAAAAAATTAACTTGGTTGTTCTGGCTTTTTTTTAGCTTGCCTACGCTTGCCGCAAATAAGCAAATAGCGATTGTAATTGATGATATTGGCAACCATCAACGCGACCTCGAAATCCTAAATTTACCAGGTAAAATATCGTTCTCGATTTTGCCTCATACCCCGTATTCGCAAATTTTTGCGCGCTTAGCCAGTAAATCAAATAAAGAATTACTGCTACATATTCCCATGCAAGCACTGGATAACAGTAAAGCACTAGGCCCCGGCGCACTTACCAGCGATATGAGCAAAGAACAATTACAAATCACCCTCGGCAATGCGCTTGCAACCTTACCTCAGGTGAAAGGTGTAAATAATCATATGGGCTCAGCACTTACTCAAGAAAGCCTGCCCATGAAATGGACTATGGAGGTGCTGAAAAAGCGCAACCTGTACTTTTTAGATAGCCGCACTACTGGCTTAAGCCAAGCGCAAAATGTTGCCAACTTATATGGCGTTGAAAATGTCGGCCGCCATGTGTTTTTAGATAATATTCCCAATGAGAAACAGTTACAATTTCGCCTCAACGAACTAAAGTATAAAGCCGAACGTTATAACTTCGCCATCGCGATTGCCCACCCTTACCCTGAAACCATTGAATTTTTACAGCGCATGCTACCCGAACTTGAACAACAAGGTTTTGAACTCGTGCCGCTATCGCAGCTGGTAGAGCGTAAATATATACAACTCGCACAAGCTGAGCATAAAGGGGTTAGTGCGAGGTAAGCGACAAGTTGCAAGGGAAAAGGAGCGAGGTTCTAGGAAAACAGAATAGTCCGTCGTTAAATTAACTACCGTAGGTTGTGGTTGAGAGCAACGAAACCCAACAATGTAAGAATAAAATTGAGTGACGGCTTCGAGCGATCAGCGGACGGTCGGGTAAACTCGTTTTTGGACAAAAGCTTGTCAGTGACATTTCTAATTTAGAATATTACGGATAATCTCAGGTATTGTGATTATTCGTAATACTGTCTATTCGACATTCATTTGTAGCGTAAGCGCATCATAAACCCCGCATTCTAATCGTCTAGCCCGAATAATAAGATCAAACCTCCATGGCTTTACTGCTCAAGCGCGGACTCGCCAGGTGCCGCACTCCCTAATGTGAGACATATCGTCTTGTATGACTATCAAAACAGTCGCGCGAGGTCGTGCCCTGTAGCCTTCTTGGGCGACTATGATGGGTATCTGCAAACCGATGGCTATGTTGTTTATGATGGGCTTCATCTCGTCACCAATGTCGGTTGCTTCGCGCATGCTCGGCGCAAGTTCATGGACGCGAAAAAGCTTCAAAGCAAAGGTAAGTCAGGCAAAGCGGATAAAGCGCTAGCCAAAATCCAGAAGCTCTATGGGATAGAATCCCGCTTAAAAGGTGAGCCTGCGGAAAAACGAAAAGCAGAACGCCAGCAGCATGCCAAACCGATACTGGATGAGCTTTACGAATGGATGACAACTCAACAAGTGCTTGAGTCTAGCCCGCTGGGTAAGGCGATAAAATACACGCTCGGCCAATGGCCGAAGCTGATCCGCTATATCGATGACGGTCACTTATCGATAGACAACAACCGAGCTGAACGCGCAATAAAACCGCTGGTTATTGGGAGAAAGAACTGGCTCTTCTCGACCAATCCCAATGGAGCGGAAGCGAGCGCGATGCTTTACAGTATCGTCGAGACAGCGAAAGCCAACGGCCTTATCCTTTACGACTACATGGTCAAGTGCATGCAGGAGTTAGCGAAAGCTGAACCTGATATCGATGCACTCCTGTCTTGGAACTTCAAACACTAACAATATCGCCCCGTGGGATCATGGGGCGCATACTCTTTTTCTGGTCATGACGCCAACTTGTTGAACTAACATTTGTAAAACTCACGCTCAATAAATGTGCCAATTACCTTGTCATGTATTTCTTCAGATTTAGAGAAACCAATGGTTTTGCGATTTAGCCGTTTTAATCGCGTTCTCAATGTTAGATTTTGCCGTTCTATACGTTGAGTAAAAAACTTCCCGGTAATGTGCTTTTCTGCTGGAAGGTTTGAGGCGTAAACCTTGAAGTCATCAGTACAGAAGAAGTTGATTGTAAATGGTTTTAGGAGCATCAATAGAGCTTGAAATGTTTCTTCACTGCGACGACCAAAAGTATGGGCGATGATCCGATTAAACCTTGGTTCCCAAGCATACCAAAGCCAACGTTGGTTCTTTTTGTTCTGAACAAATGATCATTGCTCATCGACCTCACAGATAAGCTCAATTCTAGCATTATCAAACGGGACTGTAGTTACTTGTCTTGGTTGGAGTTTTTTAGTGTTCTCAATACGGTATTAAATCCCACTTTCAGCACTCTGGCAGTATCACGTAGACCTGCGTTATTCATGGCCATATCTACAATTTGTTCTTTCACACCAGGATGATAATAATGTGTAGCTTAAAACCGAAAAACCAACCTATTGTCCCTTTACCGCGTTTCGCAACACCATCAAAACACGATGTCTTGGTATCCTAATGTTATGACAAACTTTTATTGATGTTGAATCGACAAAAGCTATCCCTGTTGGCTTTCCTTTTAATGAGCTGAAGTAGCTACAAAGTGGAACAAGTACTGTTGGCATCAATTCCAGAAAGCGAGTGTAACTCAATAGATTAGGGAAATAGTTACGCCAGTATCTTGCAACAAAACCAGTGTAGAAGTTCTTGAAATCACGGTGATTTGACTGATGAAAGCAGATAACTATGGTCATAATTTCGCTTGTCGACATTCGAGAAGCACGTTTACGCTTTGCTAGTCCCATCAGCTAGTTGAAGCTTCTCCCACTCAGGAATGAAAACTGAACAAAAATCATCGACATCACAAAAAACATCAACTAGCTTATCCATAAAGCCCACCATGTTTGTGTTCAAATCGTTTTTAGTCGAAGGATCGTAAGCGTATAGCTAACGACACCTAGCTTTGCTTAATGTTCCAAGGTAGCAGTGGCTCAAGGTTATCTGGCTGCTCAGCAAGGCGCTGTAAGCAAGTAGAGATATAGTCATGCACCACAAGG